>CAZKCK010000273.1:0-5036 GCA_964550695.1 uncultured Bacteroidales bacterium
TGGCCGGAACAGCCTGAGCCAGCCAGTTTCCGGGTGTGTTCCAGTCAGAATCGGTAATCCCGGTCCAGGTTGATACCTGTGTTCCTGTGATCTGTATGTCGTCAATAGCCCAATAATAGCCCCAGGTTCCGGTATAATTCCATTTGAATTTTACATTTGATTTACCAGCAACTGCAGCAATCACCTGATTGAAGGCAACAGGATTTGTAGCCGATGTAATTGAAAATGCAGCAATTGTAGTCCAGGTGCCATTATTTATACTATAGGATAATGTTCCGGATGAGCCGGTGTATGCTTTAAAATAATAGTTAAACTGCAAATGGATGTCTTTAAATGAAGTCAGGTTTAAAATTGGGGAAATTAAGTCTGCATTTTGCGAATTCCCGCTTCCATAGTCATCACTGTTCAGATAGGCATAATTACCGGTAAGTGTAGGATTGGGTGATTGACCAGTGATTGTTCCAAACTGCCAAACCTGCCCGTTGCCTTGATTATCAGCGTTCTGCCAGCAGGCTGGGAGTGATGTACCGGAAAAGGATTCGGTAAATGGCAATGTTAACTGTGCACATAACGTTGTGGCATTTGCAATAACGCCCGTAGAATAGGTAATCCCGGTGAGTATAGACCAGGCTTTGTAATAATAAGTGGTGTTTGGCGATAATCCTGTATGGCTATAACTCAGGTTTGCCCCATTATAAAGTACTGTGCCGCCTCCGGAAATCAGATTACCGGCATAATAGGGTGTGCCGGAAACAGGTGTACCAAACGTATTGGTTGTATTAAATGCAACCAATACCTTGCTCATGATTTCATTTTGCCCCCATGTAAGATTTATCTGGCTGGTGCTCGAAGGTGATGCACTAAAATTTACAGGATCATCAGGTGATGAACATGATATAAAGCAAAAACTAATCTCTTTTGAAGTGTTGTTTTCTGTAATATTTGTTACTGGAAAACCCGTATTGGCTCCGGCCCACGAATGTGAATGAGGAGTTGTGGCATCAGTAAAGGATGTTTTGCTTCCGGTTCCCGGGAAAGGGCACCCGCCTGAGTTGATTGTTCCGTATGTAGTTGGAGGATTGCCGGTTGAGCTGGCACAAACAGGGTACAATCCCTGATGTGATCCTGCATTAATTGTATTGGCACTTGAATAATTTGAAATATAAGTGCCATCAACATGAAATATAAGGAGCCCATGACCCGGCAGGCCGACATCAAAACCTGTTTGCTGACGGTTTTCGCACAGGAAAAATTCATTTGAAGTTGTAGTGTTATATCGTGCTACATCAGTGTAGATTTGAGCATTCCTTAAGGTTTTGTTTTGAGCCGTCGACATCACAACCGGGGTAGTCCATCCAAAAATATAGGCTTTGATATAAGCATTTGGATGTGCCGGTTTAGTCCCTGAACTGCCGTTCCACGACCCGTTTGCCATCAGATCCCAAGCCCCCGTGCCGCTATACGATCCACCCGTAGAGTAATCGGTATCATAAAAATCGGGAGAACCCAGGTTGTGTCCAAATTCATGGCACATCACCCCGATAGTTCCCATTCCGGAGGCATTGCGTTCAGGCATGGTCGTATATGAATCAACCTGCACCCCGTCGAAAGTCCGCTGTGCCAGGGTAAAACCTGCAGAAGAAAGTTCCCAGCTATGCGACCAGATATCAAGTGTATTACCGGTTTCCTCCTGGCCTTGTCCCTGATGAAAAATGGCAACGCCATCAACTATGCCATCGGCATTGTTATCAAAATCTGCAAAATTAACCGATGTCTGATTGTTGGCTGCGGTTACGGCATCAAGTGCGTATTGCCCCCATTTTGTATCAGGCCCGTAAAAATCGTGGGTATTGGGAAGGGTCACCCACACCGTAACTGTTGAAATAATGGTTAATTGACCATATGAAACCTCCAGATAATAATCCTTAAAACTTCCTGTGCCGTTGTAATTCACCTGATTCATGTAATTGTCAAAATTGGTCTGGGCATAGGTTGTGGTTGTATTGGAGAAGTTTGCAAGGATGACCAGAAGTTTACGCGTGCCCGTTGTGGGAAATCCACCTGTTAGCTGAGCACCGGGAGATTTTCCGTGTTGAAGGGTCTGCTTCATGGCTGCAATTTGTGATTCAGAAAAATAGATGCCTTTGCGCGTCCCAGTCAGAAAATTTAGTTCATTCGCATTTCTTTTTTCCGGGTCATTTGCCTGAATACCTGAAAAATCTAAATTGCCTTCGCTATCAAGCATGGCATATTCGTATGCCCCTGATTTATTGGATAAAAGCGTATAACCATCCTTTGTAACTGCCCAATGCACATACTCATCGCCTCTGAGAATAATTGTGATTGTTGATCCATCTGGTTGCACATAAGCCACTGGATTGGGATTTGCAGTAACAGCAATAACTTTGGTTACAGTGCTAAAAAATAGCAGAGATGTAGCCAGAATAATTAAAAAAGAAATTCTGTTGATCGTCATAATATGTTTTGGGGTGTTAATCAAAGTGCAATTTTTGTTAATACGAAAGCCTTAGAACTAGCTTCATTATCAATGATTCAAACGAATAATTGATTGAAACAGAATACCAAAAGAATTGAGGTTCTATAATTTAACAAACGAAGCTATTAAATTGTTGAATTAAAGCAATAATCAATGCCGCCTCTTTGCCGGGAAAACTAACCCGGCCAGGCTTAAGCAAATCCGGCATTTAAAAAATCAGGCTGAAGGGAATAGCGGCTTATTTTGATGCAAACTTCGCATCAAAAAGCCTTTTAGCAGCATAGCCAGCACCCATGGTCAGCAGCATGGCCACACCGCCTGCCAGTGGGGCCGAACCACCCGTCTGATTGCTTCCGCTGCCATGACCGCCCCCTGGAGGAGGTGGCGGTGGAGGGTCCTGTGCAATAAGAACAGATGATACAGCCACAAAAATGAAGGTTAAAAACGTTTTTAGGATAATTGGTTTCATAATATTGATATTGTGATCATTAATTTAATTATTGAATGAGTATTTTGGCATTTTTTACATGGCCGGCATTGGTCAACCTTACAATATAATAACCGGTGTTGATTGATAATGTTCTGGTGTACAAACCGGTATTGCTGATTTGCTCGTGTATAAGCTTCTGGCCGGCTATATTGAATATTTCAAGAATGGCATTTCCGGCGTTCCTGATATATAAATTATGGCCATAGCTGTAGATGTTTTGGACGGTTTTTTCTGGGTCATCAATCCCAACACTTCCGAAATGGAGTACAAAGCGGTTGGGTTCCTCACCTGCTGATGCATTAAACGAATAAGAAACAACTGAGCCAAGATCTATCAGCTTATTGTCTTTCAGGTCTTCAAGTGATATGTTTGCGTTGGCAAAGGTGTTCACCCCATCAAAGGTCATTGTATAGCTACCGGATTCACCAACCTGCATTCCCAAAGGCACCGAAGTGGCAGCCACCAGAGCCGGTTGTGTGTTGATGGCAAGTTTTGTCTGGTTGGGTGTCAGGCTGTAAATCTGAGGTACATGTGCATTGTAGGAGAATAATTTATATGCGTCAAACTCACCGTCAAATTCTGGTACAGCCTGTTCATAAAAGCAAACTCTTGCATAATCTTCATATCCGTTACCAGTTACTTTCAGATCGAGAATATTGGAAGTAAGTTCGGTGTTTTTATAAAAAATATCCTGCCCCGAATGAGTACGATCGGCATTGTCAAAAGTAATTGTTTTGGTGCCGGTGGTTTTTGCATGAACCATAAAACCCTGCATAGCCGGAATGTATTGGCTTCCGCCGCTTAAGCCACCTGTGAGTGGAATATAATACCGGTAATTGGCGGCAGTGTTATCATAATAATACAATGCGTCATCCATGCCATTTCCTTTGCCAACAGTCATCCAGTCAATACCTGAAGGGAACGGATTGCCTAAAAGGTTCCAACCATGGTTGCTGGTATTTGTGCAATTTATAGTGAGTCCTGAGGCATTGGTATAGGGCGTTCCCACGAAGTTTTTGGTTGCAGTTTCGGGGTAAGCCACCATATATCCTTTGCCTGCAGAGAACGTACTGGCGGTAAAATCAGGATTTTTAACAAAATAATCCGAACTGCCGTAATCACCTTTGCGGTAACTGGTCCAATAGTTATTGGGCTCATCCCAGAGATAAAAGTCGGTTATTGCAGTGCTTGCAAGATCAATAAATTCTGACTCAATCAACTGATCGTTACTGACCGGTGATGAAATGAAATGAAATTTGAGATCAGAAACCATATCATAAGGTGTAAGAAAGCGTTCCACACGTATTGTCCCGGCACCGGTAATTGTGCCGTTATCTATGAATGAAGCTGTTCCGGTTTCATCTGATGTTAACACCAGGCATTGTGCTGAAAGAAGGGTGGTTGAACCTGAGGCGGTAATTGATTTGCCTGCAGTAACAGTTAATGTGCCAGTTGAAATGTTCAGAGCTCCGGTCGTTGCATGGCTGAGCAACGTCACACCGCTTGAGTTTGAAACTGTTAAATTGTTCAGGGTAATAGTTGTTGCGGAACCTTCGATGCTTTGGGGGGTATTGCCATTCAGGGTAATCGTGTACCCGGGGGTAGATGTATAGTTTCCATCGCAAACAATATTGCCGCCAATGGTATGGTTAAATGCGCCTGAAGCAAATGTTGCACCTGTTTCAATGTACAGATTTCCAACAATATCTGTTGTTCCGGCCATGGCAGCAGAAGCAGTACCGGCTAAAGTCAGGTTCCCGTGGATTGAAAGAGCGGCATCAATTGTTTTGGTTCCGCTGCCACTCAGAATCAGGTTGTGGTAATGTGGAGAACCATCAGGTACCAAAACCTGCTGATTGCTTCCGCTGTATTCAATTGTGGCTCCATAAACATCAGCATACCATTTTCCGGTTTGTGATCCTGTTTTAGATACTGAACCAGCTATTTTCATTGTGCTGCCTGCCTGGTTTGTTATCTCAACGCCATCGGCAATGTCAACATTATAAAACCGCGCATTGCCTGAAATTGTGGTGTGCGGAAGAATGGTAT
>CAZKCK010000274.1:0-1681 GCA_964550695.1 uncultured Bacteroidales bacterium
GAGATTTACGCCGAACATTTAAATTTCATCATATTTCGGTTAACTTTGTCTTCAGTAACTGTTAAAGTATTGAACGCATTGTAATACGAATATGATAAATCACCCAATTACCGATCAGGTCCGCCTTACCGATTGCCCGCGTGATGCCATGCAGGGGCTGCAGGATTTTATTCCGACTGATCAGAAAATCAGCTATCTCAGGCAATTGCTGAACGTGGGGTTTGACGTGATTGATTTCGGGAGCTTTGTTTCGCCTGCTGCCATACCGCAACTCAAAGATACTGCAGAAGTTCTTGAACAGACCGATCTTAGTGAGACCAACACAAAGCTGCTGGCCATCGTTGGCAATATGCGGGGTGCAAAACAGGCGGTTTTGTTCAGCAATGTAAGCTATCTGGGTTTCCCTTTCTCGGTTTCTGAAACCTTTCTGCGGCTCAACATCCATTCTGACCTGCAAAAAGCATTTACACTTACCACTGATTTGATTGAACTCTGCGATAAACACAGGAAGAAACTAATCATTTACCTTTCGATGGGTTTCGGAAACCCTTACGGCGATCCGTGGAGCATTGATATGATGACTGACTGGGTCGGAAAACTACACGAAAAAGGAGCGACTGAAATAAACCTTTCTGACACGATTGGTGTTTCTACTCCATATACGGTTCAAACTATGTTTAACAGACTGATACAAGTCTTTCCGGAAATAAATTTCGGATTTCACTTACACACTGCTCCCGGGCAATGGTTTGACCGTGTGGATGCAGCATGGAACGGCGGTTGCAGAAGTTTTGACGGTGTGCTGGCAGGGCATGGCGGTTGTCCGATGTCGGGGCATAAACTTGTTGGAAATCTGGGCATGAAGGACCTGATCAGCTATTTTGATGAGAAAAAAATCCCCCTGAAAATTGACAGGCCCCTGTTGGATGACATTTATATGAAAGCACCATTTTAATACTTTTAAATCAATAACAATCAATAACTAACCTTAATAATACCTTATGCAGAAAGTTGTAAAAAATGCACAGGAAGCCATCACCGGAATCACCGATGGAATGAGTATCATGCTGGGCGGTTTTGGCTTATGCGGGATACCCGAAAATTGTATCGATGCCCTGGTTGATTCAAACGTTACGGGCTTAACCTGTATTTCGAACAATGCGGGAATTGACAATGTGGGATTGGGCAAACTGCTCCGCAACCACCAAATGAAGAAAATGATAGCTTCTTATGTGGGCGAAAACAAAGAATTTGAACGTCAGCTGCTGAGCGGCGAGCTTGAAGTTGAACTGATCCCGCAGGGAACGCTGGCAGAACGTATCAGGGCCGGAGGCAATGGTATTCCGGCATTCTTTGTACCGGCAGGCTATGGCACAGAGGTGCAGGGCGACAAGGAAGTTCGTGAGTTCAACGGCAAAATGCACATTCTTGAATATGGTATGCGTGCCGACTTTGCCATTGTAAAAGCCTGGAAAGGTGATACAAAGGGCAACCTGATATACCGCCATACTGCCGATAACTTCAACAACATGATGGCTGCAGCCGGTGTTATCACCATTGCCGAAGTTGAAGAACTTGTACCCGCCGGCGAACTCGATCCCAACCAGATACACACCCCCGGAATTTTTGTTCAGCGGATATTTAAAGGAACCGATTATAAGAAACAGATAGAGTTTGTAAC
>CAZKCK010000274.1:1781-5031 GCA_964550695.1 uncultured Bacteroidales bacterium
TTGTTCAGCGGATATTTAAAGGAACCGATTATAAGAAACAGATAGAGTTTGTAACAACGAAGGATTAACAGATGTGCAGATTTGAAGATATGCAGATTTGAAGATGTTCTGATATGAAGATTTGAAGATTTGCAGATTTGAGGATTATAAGATATGCTGATGGTAAATGAACAAATTATATTAAAAGCTTAACAACCAACAAATGACGAATAAAGCGAAAAACGAGATTCTTGAACTGACAACTGAATTTAGTTTGCTGATAATTGAGTTTGTTGAGAAACTGGAAGCCGAAAAGAAGTTTGTAATTGCCAATCAGTTGTTAAAAGCCGGTACTTCGATAGGAGCAAATTCAAGGGAAGCACAAAGTTCAGAAAGTAAAACAGACTTTGCACATAAATTTAAAATCGCTGCCAAGGAAGCAGAAGAAACCATTTATTGGTTAAGTCTTTGCAAAGCAGCACCCAGCTATCCTTCTCCAAATGAAGAACTTTTTATACGACTCGAAACTATCAAAAAAATTATTGGAAAGATTATTTATACATCAAAACAGTCATTAAAGAATTAATCCTTTCAAATCATAACATCCATTTTCCCCGCCTCTCCATATTTCTACATCTCCACATTTCCACATTCTCACATCTTCATATTCTCACATTTCCACATTCTCACATTCTCACATTTTCACATTTTCACATTTTCACATTAATTAACCATGGCACTCGATAAAAACGGAATTGCAAAACGCATAGCACAGGAATTAAAAGACGGCTACTATGTAAACCTCGGAATTGGTATCCCGACGCTGGTGGCCAATTACATCCCTGACGGGATGGACGTTACACTACATTCAGAAAACGGATTGCTCGGTATCGGCCCGTTCCCTACCAAGGACAAAGTTGATCCTGACCTCATCAATGCCGGCAAACAGACGGTAACCTATGTTCAGGGCGCTTCATTTTTTGACTCTGCAAACAGCTTCGGCATGATACGCGGCGGGCACATTGACCTTACCGTGCTGGGGGCCTTTGAAGTCACTGAAAAAGGCGACATTGCAAGCTGGAAAGTTCCCGGCAAACTGGTGAAAGGCATGGGAGGTGCCATGGATCTGGTGGCTGCAGCAAAAAACATTATTGTGCCATGCAGCACACTGACCGCGATGGCAATTCCAAACTGCTGAAAAGATGCACCTTACCCCTGACAGGCGTAAACTGCGTAAAGAAAATTGTAACCGATCTTGCAGTTATCCAGGTAACACCCGAAGGATTCAAACTTTTGGAACGCGCTCCGGGCGTGAGCGTTGAAGAAATTAAAAAAGCCACCGAAGGAACCCTCATTATTGAAGGCGAAATTCCCGAGATGCAGTTATAAACCCCTAAATTCCCGACCAGTATGAACTATCCGAAAAAAGTAAAAATTGGAGATATCACCGTCCGTGACGGATTTCAGCATGAAGAGAAATTTATCCCCACCGAAGCCAAGATATGGGTACTTGAACAGTCCATACTGGCCGGGTTCAAACATCTTGAAGTCACCAACTTTGGAAACCCCAAGGGAATGCCTCAGTTTAAAGATGCAGATGAAGTTTTTAAAGGCATCAGGGCAAGCAAGCTTGTGAAAAAACTGTTGCCCGAAGTGAAGCTAACGGCTGTGACCATCCGTGAGAAAGCCATCGAACGGGCCATTGAAGCGCGCGCTGAAGGCTGGGGCCCCGACCGTATCCTGGTGATGGTTTCGACCAGTGAATCGCATCACCGGAAAAATTCGGGTTTGTCGCTTGATGACTACTGGAAAATGTGTGAAGAATGGATACCAAAGGCACGCGCCGCCGGCATGAAAGTGAACGGAACGGTATCAACCATCTGGGGTTGCCCCATCGAAGGTCCCACCAAAATGGAAAAAGCCGTGGAGTTTGCACAGCGCTGGCTCGACATCGGCGCCACTGACGTTGAACATGCCGACCATGACGGGTCAGCATCCCCTGACCGGGTTTACCGGTATTTCAGTATGCTGCTCGATCATTTTGGCGATCCTTCAAAACATATCGTGCATTTTCATACCACACGCGGCTGGGGAATGGCCAATGTGCTGGCTGCCCTGCAGGCAGGCATGACCAATTACGAATCGTCGATGGGTGGTATTGGCGGACAACCTGCCAATTTTGTGGATGGCGTTCCGGTTTCGGGTACCGGAGCCTATTATTACCGCGATCCAAGCCTCACGGGACTTGTAAATACCGAAGACATGGTGGTGATGATGGATGAGATGGGCATTGACACGGGCATTGATGTGGATAAACTTCTGGAACTGGGCAACATGGTTGAACGTATTGTAGGGCGCAGGTTGAGGTCTGAGGCCATCAAGAACGGAAGGATACCGAAGAACCTGACGGGGAGGTAGGAGCTATTAATTTTGAATTATGAATTTTTAATTTTTAATTACCCACCATACGATTCATCCTTCTTTAATCGGTTTTTGATTATTGTTATTTGCTATTTGTTATTTGCTATTTGTTATTTGCTATTTGCTATTAGCTATTTGCTATTAGCTATTTGCTATTTGCTATTAGCTATTAGCTATTTGTTATTTGTTATTTGAGTTTTGCTATTTGTTATTTGCTTTTTGTCATTTGTCATTTGTTTTTTGTTTTTTTGTTCTCTGGAGAATTTTGGAGCTTTGGTGGTGAAGAATTTGTTACACAGAGGTCCACAGAGGTTTCACAGAGAGACACAGAGGGAATTATGAATGGAGAATTTTTTATTTGCCCTCCATGATTGGTTACCCCTTCATGAATCGGGTATTGTTTATTGCTTTTTGTTATTTGCTTTTTGGTGAATCTTGGAGCTTTGGAGCTTTGGTGGCTGAAGTTTAACGGATGGAAAATTGTTGCCACGAATGCACGAATAAATGCAACAAATTCAAGTAGATATGAATCGGATTCTACACCGAATATGTAAGGCATTCAATTAAAAGTGTTTCTACTTCAAATGCAACAGTGTTGTCTGCAATCTAATCTGTCGGGTCTGCAATCGCATCTGCCTGCCCTGCAATTTAATCTGTCTGGCCTGAAATGCAATCTGTCTGGCCTGAAATGCAATCTGTCTGCTCTGAAATACAATCTGTCTGGCCTGAAATGCAATCTGTCTGGTCTGAAATGCAATCTGTCTGGCCTGAAATGCAATCTGTCTGGCCTGAAATGCAATCTGTCTGGTCTGAAATGCAATCTGTCTGGTCTGAAATGCAATCTGTCTGG
>CAZKCK010000275.1:0-4976 GCA_964550695.1 uncultured Bacteroidales bacterium
GTTGACACAGCGATGCTTTACAACCGCAACATCAAATTGGCTCAACAGGATGGTCTGATTGCAGGTAAAAAAAACCTGGAAGCAAAGAGCAGTCTGCTGCCAAAAATAATCGGATTTGCTGATTATCGTTATTACACCGATCTGCCTTATCAGATAATGCCTCAATCAGCCTTTGGTGGACCGCCTGATACCTATAAGGAAATTCAGTTTGGCGTACCTCAAAACCTGAGTACCAACCTTCAAATCGCTTTGCCGATATTTAATCCGGCAGCTTTAAGCGCGATTCAAAGCACACGCATTGCGAGCGAACTTTCGGAAATCAAGAAAGTTAAAACTGATGAAGATGTGGTGATGGAAGTTTCCAACGCATACTACAACGCACAGATTCTTTTAAATCAGTTGGCTTTTATGGATAGCAATATTTCGAATATCAAAAAACTGGTGCAAACCACTTCACTGCTTAACCAGCAACAGTTAGCAAAAGGCACTGATGTTGACAGGTTGGAATTGCAATTGGAACAGATTACGACACAAAGAAGTTTGGTGTATTCCCAGCATCAGCAGGTTTTGAACGTCCTCAAATTCATGATGGGAAAGCCAATTTCAGATTCCCTTGAAGTGGTATTGCATGAAACCCAAATTGCTGCGGCTGATTTTCAACCAAAGATCACAACAGACATATTGTTGATTGATAAGATGATGGAATTTAGTCAGTCAGAGTTAAGCGGATTGAGAAATTCGAGGTTGCCGTCATTGAATGCGTATGGCGTTTATGGAACCAATGGCTTTGGCACAACTGGCACCAACAGTTTTTTTAATTTCCATCCGATTGGATATGTTGGTGCTCAACTTACTATTCCTCTTTTTAATGGAATGGTAACCCGGCATAAGATCAATGGAAAAAAGATAGAAGTCAGTAAAACAAGCATTCAAAAGGAAATAGTAACCGAAAAGGCCAATCTTGACCATGTAAACGCTGAAATGCAATACAATATCGCAAACACCACGATCGCTACAGTGAAAACACAAATTGAACTTGCAAAAAAGATATATGACAATACCGTGCTGCAAAATCTGCAAGGAATGGCAAATATTACCGATATACTTATGGCTGACAATTCGTTACGCGAAGCTCAGCAAAACTATATTGTGGCGTTGATCAATCTTAGTAAAGCTGAATTGGAGTATAAACGCGTAACAGGTAACCTGATTTCAATTAATAATCACAATTAAAAATTCAATGAAATGAAAAAGACAATTATTTACATAGCTGTAGCATTGGCTTTAATAGCAATTGTAGTGTTTCAACTTAAGAAAAACAAAGAAACCACAGTAAACAGGGTTTATCAATACAACAAAGAGCAGGCAATACATGTGCAGGCAATCACTTTACAGCCCGAAAGTATAAAAAATGATATTTCTTACGCTGGCACTTTTGAGCCCAACAAAGAAACGAGGATCAGTGCCGATATTCAGGGAAAGATAAACTCGGTTCTGGTAGATGTTGGAAGCAGTGTCAGAACAGGTCAGGCATTGCTGCAATTGGACAATTCATTGCTAAAATTGCAGTTGCAAACCATTGAAATTCAAATAGAAGGCTTGGAAGCAGATGTAAAACGATATACAGTTCTTGCCAATGCCGATGCCATTCAAGGTGTTCAACTCGAAAAAACCGAATTGGCGCTAAAATCAGCCAAAGTGCAGAAGGCCACTTTAACAGAGCAAATCAGCAAAACGACCATTACTGCTCCTTTTAATGGAATTGTTACGGCTAAACTAACCGAAGCGGGTGCTTTTGCTGCCCCAGGCGTTCCATTGCTGCAGATAACAGATATTTCGAGCCTGAAATTTACTGTAAATGTTCCTGAGCAAGCCTTGAGTCAGTTCGAAAACAATCAACAATATGATCTTTCGGCTGATGTATATCCTGAAACCTTGTTGATGGGAAAAGTGCTCATGACAGGTAGCAAAGCCAATATTGGAAATAGTTTTCCTGTGCAATTTTCGTTAAGCAACACTGCCGATTTAAAAATCAAATCAGGGATGTTTGGAAAGGTACTGTTAAGAAACGATAGTGAACAAAGGTTGATCATCATCCCGGCATCAGCAATTGTTGGCACAAATATTCAGCCACAAGTTTATCTGGTCAAAAATGGCAAAGCCAATCTTCACAGTATCACTACTTCTGCCAGATTTCAAAACAAGATACAGGTATCAGCTGGTTTATCTGCTGGCGATGTAATTGTTACCAACGGATTTATAAACCTGTTTGACGGAGCAAATGTTTCGTTTAGCAATTAAGAAATAAGAATCATGAACATAACAAAGACATCCATCGATCGCCCATCACTGATCATCGTCCTATTCAGTGTATTCGCCCTGTTGGGAATAATTGGTTTCTCAAACCTTGGGTATGAGCTTTTGCCTGACTTTAACCAGCCTGTCGTTGTAATAAAAACTATATACCCTGGTGCCGAGCCCAATGAAGTTGAAACCTCTGTTTCCAGAAAAATTGAGGATGCATTGTCGAATCTTGAAGGCGTAGATTATCTGGAAACCAAATCCATGCCCAATGCTTCGGTGATTATTGCCAACCTGAAATACGGAACGGATCTGAACATTGCCATGCAGGATGCACAGCGTTATATCGACAATATTAAAAAAGATCTTCCTGCCGACATTTTGAGTCCGGTGATGAGCAAGGTTTCGCCCAACGATTTGCCAATCATTTCGATCAGTGCAACAAGTAGCCTGCCTGCAACTGAATTCTATCAGAAAATGAAAGACGAATTTCTTCCGCAAATTCAGCAATTGAAAGGGGTGGCTGAAATAACCCTGCTTGGTGGCGAAGAACGTGAAATTCAGGTGAAGGCGGATCAGGATAAGTTGAAACTGTATAAAATATCTCTTTATCAGGTGGTTGAGGCTATTAACCGCTCAGGAATTGATTTACCTGCCGGAAAAGCGCAAACCAACAAAGAGAGTAATTCTGTTCGTCTGACCGGAAAATTCTCAACCGTAAACGACATCATGAATGTGCAGGTAGCGATGCCGGCGCCGGGTATGCCGGTTTATGTGAAAGATGTGGCTTCTGTAATCGATGGGGTGAAAGAAATAAGTTCGGTAAGTCGTTACAACGGTGTAAACGGAATAGGGCTTTTGTTGAAAAAACAAGGCGATGCCAATGCGGTGGAAGTTTCAAAATTGGTGCATGAAAAACTCAAACAAATTGAAAGTTCAAACACCAGTTTCGGGGTTAAATTTGATGTTGCCGATGATTCAACCGACATGACCATTGCGGCAGTAAACTCAGTGGTTGATGACCTGATTCTTGCAGTAATTCTGGTTTCGTTGGTAATGTTTCTGTTTTTAAGAAGTTACCGGAATTCCTTAATCGTATTAATTGCGATCCCAACCTCCCTGATTACCGCGTTTGCCATCATGTGGCTCATGGGTTTCACTTTAAACCTCATGACCTTGCTTGCCATGTCGTTAATTATTGGAATCCTTGTGGATGATGCGATTGTAATCCTGGAAAATATACAGCGGCATTTAGATATGGGAAAAGACAAACGGGATGCGGCACTGGAAGGAAGGATGGAAATTGGTTTTTCGGCCATTTCAATTACACTGGTCGACGTTGTAGTGTTCCTTCCTATTCTGTTTCTGCAGGTATTTGTGGCCGACATGCTGAAACAATTCTCTATCGTTGTAATAACATCTACACTTACAAGCTTATTGGTTGGTTTTACCCTTGTTCCGTGGCTCGCTTCACGAATTGGTAAAAAGGAAGATTTACAACCCACCAACTTCATGAACCGATTTCTACTTTGGTTTGAAAGGCAATTAACAACCTTTATCGATTGGTATGGCCGCCAGTTAGAGTGGGTACTCAGCCATAAACTCATTTTTACCGGAATCGTTATTTTCCTTCTGGTGATGACCGGGGTGATGATGACTCAGGGTATAATCGGCAAGGAAATGATGTCGACGGGCGATCAGGGCAAGTTTCGCCTGAACCTCGAATATGATAAATCAACAACCGTGCAGGAGAACAATATCAGAACGCAACGGGTTGAAAATTTTATCATGCAGCAACCCGAAGTTGCCACACTCTTCAGCAACATTGCCGGACCAAGCACAGGTATCGGAAGTTTAGGAGTCGGCTCAGCCAACATTTCAGAATTTACCATACAGCTGAAACCCGAAAAAGTAAGAAAGATCAAGACCGAGGCCTTCATGAAATCGCTGCGTGAAGAGCTGAAAAAAGAGTTTTCAGGAATCAATTTTTCAATGGCAGTTTTGGGTTTGTTGCCCAAACAGGCACCTATTAAAATAACCCTGAGCGGAAGCGATCTGGATTTGGTGATGAAAACAGGTAATGAGCTAAAAACAGCAATTGAAAAAATACCAGGTGCCGATAATGTTCAGCTCTCAGTTGAAGAAGGGAGTCCTGAATACAAGGTAATCCCCGATAAAGATAAGATGCAGCGCCTGGGTTTAACAACTGCTTATGTCGGGATAAATTTGCGCAGTGCTTTCACCGGAAACGATGATGCCACCTTAACGGAAAATGGAACCGAATATCCGGTAAGGATCTGGCTCGATGATTTTGACCGTAAAAATTATGAAGACGTGCAAACCCTTTCGATTATAAATCCAATGAACATACCTGTTGAAGTTTCGCAATTCGCTGAAGTCAGGCAGGACAATTCGCCTTCATTGCTTGAGCGACTGGACAGGCAGCCGTCGGTAACCATAACTTCCGAATCGTTTGGAAGACCTTCCGGAACCCTTGCCGATGAAGCGATAGCTTTTTTGAAAACACAACCCTTGCCCGAAGGAATAAAATTAACCTGGGGTGCTGACATCAAAACGCAGGATGAAAGTTTCGGAGCTCTGGGATCTGTTCTTATGATCTCATTTATACTGATTTACCTGATCATGGTAGCCCTATATGATAGTTATATTTATCC
>CAZKCK010000276.1:0-4973 GCA_964550695.1 uncultured Bacteroidales bacterium
GTATGTTTCTGAACGGCAAGACAAATGGTTTTCCCGTCCGCTGCGTCAAAGAATAGTGCTAAATTGTTTCATGTAAACCATCTGATCCGGACAGCCACACCTGTATGAATTAGATAATTTTTATTGAATAAGCGCAACTAAATCATCCTGAGTTATAAATAATTGGAATTTCACGCAATTGTTATAACTTTATGGCATGATCAGGTATACGATATTCAGACTTTTCGGGATTTTGATCTGGATTGCTTTGTCAGGTTCATTGCATGCACAGCGCTATGGACTGCCGGGGATTCATAATTTCAGTCGGTCAGAGTACAAAGGGGGCACCCAAAACTGGGCTGTTGCGAATGCTTCCAACGGCATGATGTACTTTGGCAACAACAATGGACTGGTTGAATATGACGGTGCCCACTGGGCTGTTTACCAGGATCTTGAATTGGTGATCAGGTCGGTTTGTGCCGATGATAAGCGCATATATGTCGGGGCATTTAATAAATTCGGCTATTATGAGGAGGATATGAATGGCCTGTTAAAATACCATTCTCTGTTGCCTTTGCTTCAAAATCGCATCACTGACTTTGACGAAATATGGCGGATTCATAAAACCAGTTTTGGGATCGTATTCCAATCGTTCAAAGCTATTTTCATTTACAACCAGGGAAAAATTGACATTGTTTACCCACGATCCAGGTTTCACTTTTCTTACTATGTGAATGGGATTTTATGGGTTTGTGATGAGGTTCATGGGTTAATGCAATATCGCGAAGGTAGGGTGAGGATTGTTCCTGGCGGTTCTGTTTTTGCAGATATGCCAGTTGGGACGATATTACCACTGACCGATGATCAGCTAATAGTTGGGACGGCGAAAAACGGAATATTCAGGTATGATGGGAGTAAATTTACTGTTTGGGACAAGCCCGTTAATGAAATGCTTAAAAAGCATCAGATTTTTTCCGGCGCCCGCATCGATAAAAATTCTTTTGCGTTCGGAACCATTCAGAACGGACTGATCATTTCAGATTCAACCGGACAGGTTTTATTTGAGTTAAACAAGGAACGCGGGCTTTCAAACAATACGGTACTGAGCATCGGAAACGACCAGGAAGGCAATATCTGGCTGGGACTGGACAATGGAATCTCGGTCGTGGATATTAATTCACCCGTCACCTTTTTTCAAAACTATTTTAACATAGGCTCCGGATATGCCTCCGCCTTATTTGACGATAACCTATACCTGGGAACCAACCAGGGCCTTTTTTATATTCCATGGAAAGATTTTATCAATCAGCTTAAGAGAAAGGAAGATTTCCATTTAATCACTGGAACAGAGGGGCAGGTCTGGTGCCTGACCATAATCGATAATACATTACTTTGTGGACACCATTCGGGCGTTTTCCAGGTTATGAATAATACCGCTGTAAAAGTTTTGTCCGTTCCCGGTGGATGGAATATGATCAGGCTTGAGGGGAAAAAGGACCTTTTGCTGGTTGGCACCTATTCGGGTTTAACTGTATTGGAAAGAAAAGGGCCACTATGGGCTTTCAGGAATACATTGTCCGGCTTTGACCAGTCCTCGCATTACCTTGAGCAGGATGCCAAAGGTTTCATCTGGATTAGCCATGGATACCGGGGGCTGTTTCGGGTAAAACCGGATGCAGGCCTGCAGCGGGCTAGCGAGATCAGATTTTACAACACAAAACAAGGATTGCCTTCAGATCCCAACAATACCATTTTTAAACTGAAATCCGGTTTGGTAGTTGGAACACCCGACGGCATATTCAAATACAACGAAACTGCCGACACGTTTGAACCTGATGTACAAATTAACCAGCTTTTTCAAGGGACAAAGCATATAGAGTATCTGGTCCAGGACAGCAGCAATAATATATGGTATTATAATAATCACCAACCGGGTGTTTTGCGTTTCCAGGAAGATGGCACCTATACCAATATTACGGCTCCTTTTGTTGAACTTGGAGGGATGGTCATTCCTGCCTTTGGACACATCAATGCATTAAACCCGGGTAACATCATCATTGGCGTGGAAGGTGGATTTGCACATTACAGTTCCGGGCAATTTAAACAGTACCGTTTTTCCCCTGTATTGCACATCAGCAACTTATATTCAAAGGATACTTCCGAAGGGATATACCGCTACAGCAGCAGCAATCTGCGGCAAGAGGTTATTCCCAGGTTCAGATACAACAATAACACGATTAACCTTTCTTTTGTAGCAAGTCAATTTTCTGAACAGGGAGTTAACTTTCAGCTAAAACTTGATGGATTTGATAAAGAATGGTCAGAATGGTCCCCGCGGAATTCCAAAGAATACACCAATCTACCCGAGGGGGAATATACATTTCAACTCAAAGCCCTGACCGTTCAGGGAAAGACAACCCCTACTCTTAGCTATAAATTTACCATTCTGCCTCCCTGGTACAGAACTGTTTACGCCTGGATCATTTATTTCTTCCTCTTTCTTTCCTTGCTTTACATCGGGTATCGGTTCTTTCGGAGAAGTTTGGAGAAATCGCGTTTGAAGGAGAAAGAAACCCAGAAGGGACTTTACCTGCAACGGGAACAGAAGCTGAAAGAAGAGGCACTCATTACCGAAAAGGAAGTTGTCAGTCTCAGAAATGAAAAACTGAACCTCGAAATGATCCACAAGGAAAAAGAACTGGCCAACTCTTCCATGCTGATTATTCAAAAGAATGAAATCCTGCATAAATTAAAAAACGAACTTACCAAGATAAAGAATGTACTCCCTGATGATCAGTTGAAAAATGAGCTTAATGCCACCATTAAACGGATTGGGAAAGAAATTGACAATGAAAAGCAATGGCTGGTGTTCAATACGCATGTGGAACAGGTTCATGAAGATCTGTTTAAAAAACTGAAAACGCATTACCCCGACCTCACCCCAAGGGAACTCAGCCTTTGCGCCTACCTCAGGATGAATATTTCCAGTAAGGAAATAGCAACGCTGATGAATATAAGTGCCCGTGGCGTTGAAATAAGCCGCTACCGGATACGAAAAAAACTCAGGCTGGACCGTGAGGCCAACCTGGCAGAATTCATGATAAGCCTTTGATAGTTTACTCTATCAGGCTCCACTTCTCCTCAGCGAAAGTTCAACAGACACTATTCCTGCGAAGCATTGATTCCTGATGTATGGCATCTATATATTTGATTATCATTAATATAAATTGCTATTGATGTAATATTGATGTAGTCCTCAACGTAGCATTGCTGCATTTTTGATGCACCGTAAGATGAATAACCGCTCGTATTGTACGCTATTTTTGGTATGTCAAATCACTCCATAAACATTTTAAAACCAAAAAAATTATGAAAAAACAATTACTACTTGTATCGTTAAGCATGGTAATTTCGGCGTTTTGCTTTGGACAAGCATTGAATTTGCCGGTTGATTTTGAAAACACCACGCCGAATTTTTATGCATTGACAGATTTTGGCGGCAATGCTTCTGAAATCGTCGTTGATCCGACGAACCCGGCTAATCATGTAGCTAAAACCATCAAAACAGCCACTGCTGAAACCTGGGCGGGTACCACAGTTGGCGGTACCGTAGGTTTTGCCACCCCGGTTCCTTTTGCCCCCGGATCAACCCTCATGAGAGTAAGGGTTTGGTCACCAACTGCAGGAACGCCGGTCCGGCTTAAAGTTGAAGCTGCAAACGACCCGACCATCAGTGTTGAAACTGAAGCTGTCACCGTTGTGGCTTCTGCATGGGACACTTTGGTTTTCAATTTCAGCAACCAGGCTGCAGGAACTGCTCCCATTAACTTTGCCAATTCATATAACAAAGCATCGATCTTTTTCAATTTCGGAACCACCGGTGCAATTGCCGGCGAAAAAACATACTACTGGGATGATATGGAATTCTATGTTGGTCCGACACCCCCTGCTGTTGAGCTACCTGTTACTTTTGAAGACGTAACACTGAATTACGGTTTGACTGATTTTGGCGGCAATGCGTCAGAAATTACGGTTGATCCAACCAACCCGACCAATCATGTAGCTAAATCCATCAAAACTGCCACGGCAGAACTTTGGGCGGGAACCACAGTTGGCGGCACCACAGGCTTTGCCACCCCAGTTCCATTTGCAGCAGGATCAACCAAGATGAGTGTACGGGTATGGTCACCAACCGCCGGCACTCCAATCCGCCTCAAAGTTGAAGCTTCGAACAATCCCACGATCAGTGTTGAAACCGAAGCAAACACCACGGTAGCATCGTCATGGGAAATATTGGTTTTTGACTTTAGCAACCAGGCCCCCGGCACGGCTCCAATCAACTTTGCCAATTCGTACAATAAAGCATCGATCTTTTTCAATTTCGGAACCACCGGTGCACAGGCTGGTGAGAAAACTTACTATTGGGACGATATGTATTTTGGCGTTTATACCGGTGTAAACGACCTGAATGCATCCAACAGCAATGTATCATTGTATCCTAACCCTGCCGATGATTATCTTTACATCAATTCAAACACATCCATCAGCAAAGTTGGTATTTACAATGTTACTGGTTCCCTGGTAAAAGAATATCAGTATACAACTCAAGGCTTAAATGTAAGCGACCTGAAAGCCGGGGTCTATTTTACAAGGATGACTGATGTAAATGGCAAAACAGTTTCCGCCTCATTTATAAAGAAGTAAGTTATACCAGCAATTTTTTGCTGACAAACCCTCTATTCATCCCTTCTTTCATTTGAGGGGAGGGATGAATAGATTTTCTTCCACCTTTTACCCAATCCTTTCGACCCGAAGTAAGCTATGCTGGAAAATGGTTGATGTAATTTTAAATTCATGAAGGAAAAATCAATTTACCTGGGAAATGCGCTGATTAAGAGCCACAATACGCAGGTTGATGGTCAGTTTGTTGAAATTGAAAATGAAAAATTTTACAAAATCAGCAACTACAACCAGATGCCTGATTTCTTCATGAC
>CAZKCK010000277.1:0-4969 GCA_964550695.1 uncultured Bacteroidales bacterium
CGGTTAAAGGTGGCTTTTGAGTTAAATCCACAGTCATAAGCTATGCCTATAAGTGTAAAATTCTGGTTTTTGACATCCGTGCAACGCAATTTAAACTCTTCAACCCGATAATAATTTACAAAATCGAAAAAATTCCGGTTTAAACGACCATTCAGAACTGACGACAGGTATTCGGGCGTAACCTTCATCATATCACTGAGTTTGGCAACAGTGAGATCAGGATCGCAGAAGGGTTTTCCGGTTTTCATAAAATCAAGCAGATCATAAACAAATTTTTCTTCGGTCTGGTCAAGAGGGGGCTGGTTACCAGAAGTTTCAACAGTTTTATCAAGATCGATGGCAATTGCGGAGGAAGTAAAAACATTGCTTTGTTTATGCCCGTAAAAGCCCAGAAACAATATATAGACTGAGGCAAGAACAAAGCTGGCTGGCTGCAGAATGCTGAAAGCCATGAAGTTGAAGATGAGATCGGCAACAAAAAACAGGTTGATGATGCTGTAGGTAATAAGGGTTGCTATCAGCAAAATACGCAGCCATTGCAGGTCAAATTCTTCAGTATGCGAAAAATAGTTCCTGATTTTGAGGTTATACTGCCTGATGAGTACAAGCCCCCAGATATAGTAGGAAGTTGATGAAATGGCGATCGCTGACACAAATACCTTGTAGGTTATGTAGTTTTTAAAAATTTCCCTGCCGGTGATTTCAATCATCTGTTCAGTGCTCATGCTTATCTGACGGTACGCAAAGTCGGTAACCATGATGGCAAAGGGTATAAAATGCAGCAGGTAAACCGGCCTGAAGCGGAAGTGCTGATCAGTCTGTGATTTGATATAAAACCACAAGGCCGGGCCATGCAGAATAATCAGGCAGGGGGCAAGGTTTATCACCAAAGGAAAAGGATAACCGTTTTTCCGGTTATAGGCTTCGGCAAGACTCAGCATGATGGTGATTGCGTACAGCATGAATAGCATGCCCAATATATTGTCAGGCAGCGATTTGTTTTTTTTGGTAAACAACAGCATGGCCAGAAATACTGCTTCAAAAATGCCCAGCAAAAGAATATATTCCATAACAGTCAAAGTGTAGTTTGGTGCAATGAAGTCATGTAACCTGTTATAATCCAAATGATTTTAACCATGACGCATCATCCTTTTCTGCTTATTTCTTCGAGTGACTTATGATTCAGGATGGTGATACTTTTTTCATCGAGGCGTATGGTGCCTTCCTTTTCGAAGGTCTTGAGGATTTTGACGGCACTTTCGGTTGAGATTCCGGCAAAGTCGGCAATATCTTTGCGTGAGAGCAGCGCAGTGATATCCGTTCCGCCAAAGTTTTCGGGTGACAGATAAAGCAGGGCATCGGCCAGACGTCCGTTCATCTGTTTGTACATCAGGTGGCGGATGGTCTGAAAAAGGGATGCATTCTGATTGCAGTAGCGCTGGATGATATTGTAAGAAAATTGTGCATTTGATTTTCCGACATTGGCAATCGCAGCATTTTCAACCAGAAACACACGCGTATCAGTGAGTGCGGTTGTGGTATATTCGAAGGTATTCTTTGTAAAAACCGAAGAAAGCCCTACGAACGATCCGCTCTGGACGATTTTGAGGTTATAGTTCCGCTGGCCGTCGCCTTCCACAAACTGTTTGGCAAATCCCTCCGTCACAAAAAGCACATACGAAGCAAAAGCGCCCTGTTTGGTAAGGTTTTCACCTTTATGAAACAGAACCTGTGTTTTACTGGCACTTATCAGCATGGTTTCTTCAGGTGATAAAACCCTGAAACAAGGTGCACTGATATCGCAATTATAATCCTGATCGGTTTCTGAAATTGTTTTCATACTTAAAAAAAAGCAAATTTAGGATTAAATCAATAAAAAAGTTGAGGTAATTCAATTGCAGGCTTGTTCAGCAAGCAACGGGTAGCGTAAAAAGGCAGCTCTGACCGGTGTAATTTTGCCTCATCAAACAAACCTGAAAAAATGAAACATAAAATAGAAACTTCCTGGCAGGGAAACATGAAATTTGATGCACTTGTCAGCGGTCACCACATCACAATGGATGCTTTACCCGCTGTGGGCGGACAGGATGCAGGTGCCCGGCCCAAAGAACTGATGCTGGCAGCACTGGCTGGTTGTACCGGAATGGATGTGATATCAATCCTTCAGAAAATGCGTGTGAATATTGAGGATTTTCATGTTGACGTTGAGGCTGATGTAACTGAGGAGCACCCGAAGCATTACACCGCAATGCATATCATTTATAGTTTTAAAGGCCGGGATCTTGATGCCGAAAAGCTGGAACGGGCCATTGAACTTTCGCAGGAAAAATACTGCGGGGTTTCGGCTGTGTACCGCAAAGCCATGCCCATTACCCATGAAATCAAAATTATAGGTTAACAATTATAAAAATTTAAAATCATACAACGATGTTATACACAAATTTAAATCACTTTTTTACTGCTGAAGAACATCAGCGTGTTATCAACGAAAATGAAAATGTAATGGTCTGTTGCGGCCGCATGGGGCCCATGTGTATCCCGGTTTACGGCATCATGGAAGATCTGGTGGATGAATACCCTAACGTGAAATTTTATGATATGGAATTTGATAATCCTGAAGCCCACGTAATACGCAACCTTCCCGAAGCAAGGGGATTCATGGGTATTCCGTTTACCATTTACTACAAAAATGGCAAGGTGGCAAAAGCTACTTCCAGCATACAATCCAGAGCCCAGGTTACAGCCATTCTTGACGAAAAATTCGGGAAATAACTCAGCATCATGGTCCAGACCGGAAATCATTACGATGCAATCATCATTGGAGGAGGTCCTGCCGGCTTAACGGCAGGCATCTACCTTTCACGGGCAAGGGTGCGTACGCTTATTCTGAATGAAGGCGCAGCCGGAGGTCAGATGGTTCTTACACATGAAATTGCCAATTATCCGGGTGTTGAAAGCATCAGTGGTTATCAGCTTGCCAACATCATGCGTAAACAGGCCAAAACCTTTGGTTGCGATATCAGGTCGAACATCCCCATCACCAGCCTCAACCTGAACGGTGAAATGAAGGAGGCTGTGACTGAAGACGGGAAAGTTTACACTGCTGATGCCGTAATACTTACGCCCGGTGGCCGGTCGCGTACGCTCAATGTACCCGGTGAGGCACAGTTTAAAGGCCGTGGCATTTCATATTGTGCCACCTGCGACGGAGACTTTTTTACCGACAGGGAAATTGTGGTTGTTGGCGGTGGAAATTCGGCACTTGAAGAAGCCGTTTCACTCACAAAATACGCATCAAAAGTTACTGTTATTCATCAGTTTGATCATTTTCAGGCTTTTGAATATGCCATTGAAGAAGCCACCAACAATCCGAAAATAAGTTTCATCATGGAATCTTCCATCACCGCATTTAACGGAAATGAAAAACTTGAATCAGTTGACGTTAAAAACCTAAAGACCGGAGAAATAACAAAATTCAAAACTGACGGGGTTTTTATTTTCATTGGCTATGTTCCGAATACTGAATTTCTTAACAAATCAGTTGAAACCAATCAATGGGGAGAAATTCTGACTGCCGGCGATATGTCGACCAACCTGAAGGGCGTTTTTGCAGCGGGTGATTCCATCGCAAAAAAATACCGTCAGATTACCACTGCCGTCAGCGACGGAACGATTGCAGCCCTTGCTGCCGCCGATTATCTGCATAAACTCAAATCACAACAACACAACCCTTAACTCATTCTTATGACAGCAACTATCATCCTGATTGTACTCGTATTTGGCGGAGCAATTGCCTACATGGCCTATAACTACCGCAAAATGAAAAATACTCCGGTGGAGGCGGACTCTGACAAAATCAAGACGCTGACTGATAAAAATTTCCAGAACCAGATCAAGGACGGGGTCATTCTGGTAGATTTCTGGGCCTCGTGGTGCATGCCCTGTAAAATGATGGCTCCGGTACTGAACGAGATGGCCAATGAACTGAGCGGTAACCGCTACATCGGAAAGCTGAATGTTGAAGATTATCAGTCAGTTTCAGCAAAATACAACGTGCGTGGTATTCCTACCATGATCCTCTTTAAAAACGGTAAGGAAATCAGCAGGTTTGTTGGAATAAAACCCAAAGCCGTATTGCTAAAACAAATTAATCAAGCCTGATTTTAAACTGAACATGGCCTCATTTATTCACAAACTGGTTGGAAAGCGCATCCTTATTTTGGCTGTAACGGGTACGGCATTGTACATTTCGATAGCATGGTACGGACTATCGTTATGGTATGTGCTGCTGGCCGGGGTTGTAACAGGCGTGGTGTTCGGAAAAGTATTTTGCCGCTGGCTTTGCCCTATGGGGCTGATAATGGAGTTGTTGTTGGGGTTGAACCCCGGGGGCAAGGTCCGGCAAATGTATATGTACCATAAACTTGGTTGCCCCATTGCCTGGATTTCAGGTTGGTTGAACAGGTTTTCATTTTTCAGGATACAACTGAATTATGATTCATGTAAAAATTGTGGCATATGCGATAAAGCCTGCTACATAGCTGAAATTGAACCTGCAAAATTCAGTCTGTACAAACCTGATAAGGAACGGCCGGGAGACAGTTACACCTGTTCAAAATGCCTTGAATGTGTGGCAGCTTGTCCGAATGGCAGCCTGACTTTTAAAGTTAAAAACAATCGTTAATCTGATTTCAAGAACATGAAAGCTAATTTCCAATCCATCATCGATTCAGAAACACCTGTGCTGGTTGATTTTTTTGCAGAATGGTGCGGTCCGTGTAAAACACAGTCACCCATACTGAAAGAGGTGGCAGGCGAAATGCATGATAAAGTCAGGGTGATCAAGATTGATGTGGATAAAAACCCGGCCATTGCTGCCAGATTTCAGATACAGGGTGTACCCACGCTGGCCGTTTTTAAAAAAGGGCAGATCATCTGGCGTCAATCCGGTGTTACGCCAAAACAGCAA
>CAZKCK010000278.1:0-4953 GCA_964550695.1 uncultured Bacteroidales bacterium
GAAACGGCCAACGAAGACATCATCCGTTTTGATTTAGGCTGCACCGAGCGTTGGGTAATGACAGGAGCGCGCCTGGAACCAAAGAACAGCGGCTATTCTGTTTTTATTGGTGATAGCACTGGTTACAACGACGACCTCAACAATAACAATAATACGTTTGTAGGCCACGCTGCCGGAAAAAACAACACAGCAGGCTTATTCAACTCTGCCAATGGGTTCAGATCGCTTTATGAAAACACCACAGGGTGTTACAATACCGCCAATGGATTTAAAGCACTTTACTCCAACAGCAATGGAGAAAGTAATACGGCCAATGGATTTAGTTCGCTTTATTCCAACTCTATAGGATACTTCAATACCGCCATCGGAAATAATGCACTTTATCATGCCACCGGAGATGGCAATACTGCAATTGGTGTAGGTTCAGGCTTTTCCATCAATACAGGTTCAAATAACATAGTATTGGGAAAAGGGGCCGGATTCAACATTACTTCAGGAAGCAATAATATTGTTATCGGTCATGATTTGGCAGTTCCTTCAGAAACCGGTAACTTTCAATTGGTGATTGGAGCCTCCGACTTACTATTTGGTGATATTGGTACAAAGCGTATTGGGCTTGGGACAGTAACCCCCACACAAAAGCTTGAATTAAAAGGCGGCAACATGCTCCTGTCGAGTTCAGGGACGGCTTCGGAATTGCGTTTTGCCGAGCCTTCTGCTGGGGGAACCCACTATTCAGCATTTAAAGCACAAGCACAAGCAGCCAACCTTACCTATACTTTGCCCGCTTCGGCACCAACCGATGGGCAGGTCCTTAGCAGCACAAATAGCGGTTTGTTGAGATGGACTTCAACCAGCGTTATTAAAGATGCCAACAGCGATACCAAAGTACAGGTAGAAGAAGCCGCCAACGAAGACAAAATACGTTTTGATTTAGGCGGTACCGAACGTTGGGTAATGACAGGTGCTCGCCTGGAGCCAAAGAACAGCGGATATTCTGTTTTTATTGGCGACAGCACAGGTTACAGCGACAACCTCACCGATAACTTCAACACCTTTGTAGGCCACGCTGCCGGAAAAAACAACACATCGGGTTATTATAACACTGCCAGTGGATTGAGATCACTCTATGGAAATACTACCGGGGCCTTTAATACCGCCAATGGATGTAACGCACTTTATTCCAACACAACTGGAAACCAGAATTCCGCCACTGGATTTGGCGCGCTTTTTTACAACATATCAGGAAGCAACAACACCGCCAATGGATTTAATTCGCTTTTCCTGAATACTACAGGAAATCACAATACTGCAACCGGAAGTTATTCACTAATATACAACACCACAGGCGAGAGTAATACGGCCAATGGATACGGTGCGCTTTATTTCAACGATTCAGGAAACGAAAACACCGCCAACGGGTATGAAGCACTTTATGGCTCCTCCACAGGAAACAACAATACCGCCAACGGGTACAAAGCACTTTATTCAAACTATGCAGGAGAAAATAATACTGCAACCGGTCATAGTTCACTCTATTTCAACGCCACAGGAAACGGCAACACCGCCAACGGGTATAATGCGCTTTATTCCAACATAGCCGGAAACTACAACACCGCCATTGGATTCAATGCACTTTATCATGCCACCGGAGATGGCAATACTGCAATTGGTGAAAATTCAGGCCTTTCAATCAGTACAGGTTTAAATAACATAGTATTGGGTAAAGGGGCCGGACACAACATTACTTCAGGATACAATAATATTGTTATCGGGAATGAATTGCCAGCTCCTTCAGCAACCGGTAACTTCCAGGTGGTGATTGGTGCCTCTAATTTACTATTTGGTGATATTGCTACACAGCGTATCGGGCTTGGGACCGTAACCCCTACACAAAAGCTTGAATTAAAAGGTGGCAACATGCTCCTGTCGAATTCAGGTACGGCTTCGGAATTGCGTTTTGCCGAGCCTTCTGATGGTGGAACCCCCCACTATTCGGCATTTAAAGCACAGGCACAAATAGCCAGCCTTACTTATACTTTGCCTGCTTCGGCACCAACCAACGATCAGGTTCTCAGCAGTACAAGTACCGGGTTGTTGAGCTGGACTTCAAATGCTCCCGATCAAACGGTTACCCTGACAGGTGGAACCGGTATTGGCACTTCTGGTACTTATCCCAATTTTACCGTTACCAATACCCTGCCCGATCAAACTGTTGTTTTAACTCCGGGCAACAGCATAGCTATTTCGGGGACCTATCCCAACTTCACGGTTACCAACTCTCTTCCCAACGCCACACATACTGGTGATGCCACAGGTGGCAGTATTTTAAGCGTTGTAAAATTACAAGGAAGGGAGGTTGCCAACACCCTGCCAACAACAGGGCAGGTATTGAAATGGAATGGTACAGTTTTAAGATGGGAACCTTCTAATGAGGATATCCCAACTTTGATTAAAGATGCCAACAACGATACCAAGGTTCAGGTTGAAGAAACGGCCAACGAAGACAAAATCCGTTTTGATTTAGGCGGTACCGAGCGTTGGGTAATGACGGGCGCACGTTTAGAACCTAAGAACAGCGGCAATTCTGTGTTTATTGGCGACAGCACAGGTTACAGTGACAACCTCACCGATAATAACAATACGTTCGTTGGCCACACTGCCGGAAAAAACAACACGGAAGGCAATTTCAACACTGCCAGTGGATTCAGGGCACTTTATGGAAACACCATTGGTTTCTCCAATACCGCCATCGGAGGCTATGCGCTTCATGCCAACACCACTGCATGCCTGAACACAGCTATTGGCAGATTAGCCCTGAGAACTCAATCCTACAGCAATGGAGGGGCAACCTGGGAAAGCAACAACGTCGCCATTGGTTATGCTGCACTTTATTCGAACCAACCCACTTCAGTTTCAAATGGCAGAATGAATACTGCCACAGGAAATTACGCGCTTTATGGCAATACCACCGGCTTTAGCAATACTGCAAGCGGATATAGTGCCTTGCAGGCCAACACTACCGGATACTACAATACCGCCAGTGGCAGGGCATCCCTTTTAAATTGCGAAACAGGTTCTTACAATACGGCCCTGGGTTATCAGGCAGGGGTTGGCGGCAATCATAATAATTGCACATTTATTGGTGCCAACACATCGCTTGCTACTGACCGCCTCAATGTTACAATGCTTGGTTATGGCATTTCGGATGCACAATGCACTGGCAATAGCCAGGTGTTGCTCGGCAATACAGCCGTTAACCAAATCAGGGCATCTGTTACAGGCATTACTGCCTATTCTGATAAACGGTATAAAACAAACATCAAAGAGAATGTTGCCGGAATGGATTTCATTTTAAAACTTAAACCGGTAACGTACAATGTCAGTCCAAAAGAACTGCATAAGATATGGGGCACGCCCGATTCGTTGGTTGATAAAATGGATTTCAGCGAATCAGAAAATGAAGTCCGAATCGGGTTTGTGGCACAGGATGTTGAAAAAGCAGCCAGGGAAAGCGGATTCGATTTTCCGGGTATTGATGCACCACGCAATGATAAAGAAGTCTATTCTTTACGCTATGTTGATTTTATTATGCCCATGGTTAAAGGTATGCAGGAGCAACAGAAGGCTATTGATGATCAAAAAGCGATCATTCTGACCTTGCAGCAACATATTGAAACATTGATGAAGCGTATAGAACAGCTTGAAAATAAATAGGCAAATGATGAAAACAGTTCTGTTATCTCTTTGGCTGGTATTGTCGGTTTTTGCGCATGGGCAAAGTCTGTTGCCAACTGTAATATCCACTGCGGGTGATTATTACACCGGAGCTTCATCCACACTCAGCGTAACCATTGGTGAACCTGTAGTAGAAACCTACACCTCCGGCTCTGTGATCCTGAGTACCGGCTTCCAGCAATCGGACCTCATGAAGCAGCTTATGATTACCTTGTTTCTTGAAGGGCTGTGGAACGGAACCGGCCTGAACAAAGCGCAGAACGAAGCCGGAGACCAGTACTCCGGAAATACTGCCGACAAAATAACGATTGAACTTCACAATGCAGCCGACTATGGCACAGTGGTATATTCGGCCAGTGGAATCAACCTATCAACCGGCGGCCAGGCAGCCATAAGTGTTCCCGGTACCAATTCAGGCTCTTACTATCTGACCGTAAAGCACCGCAACTCCATTGAAACTGTGAGCACTTTGCCCATAGCTTTTTCAGGAAGTAATGTCAGTTACAATTTTACCGACAATGCCAATAAAGCCTATGGCAACAACATGAAGCTGCTTGATGGCATTTATGCTATTTATAGTGGCGATGTAAACCAGAATGGAGTCATTAACCAATCGGATATTGACGATATAGCTGCTTCATGTTTGTCATTCACCGAGGGTTATATCCTCTACGATCTTAACGGCGATGGCACCGTGGATGCCCTCGATCTAATTTTGACAGACAACAACGCGGCCTTATTTATTTCAGCTTTTCTGCCATAAGCGGGCTTTTCAGACAAGTTGATCAAACGATACAGCCGTACAATCCACCGGCTGTATCTTTCTTTTTGATTTATTGCATGATTCAGCGATTTATCGATTGATAAAGAGCTAAAATTTATTACCTTGCGCTGTTTTCTGAAAGTGGTCCGTTATTCGGTTTTTCGATCTATACATTGAGCCATTTTCAATCTGTATTTGGTTTTAAAGGAAAAAATCATGCTTGTATAATCATGGACCGACGCTTAAATAAAAGTTACAAACTAATCTGTTTCTGCACATATATGTTTAAGGGCATGGCTGGTTGTTTTTCCTTGTGTTTTATTTTAACATCCTACAAATCTCTATATTGCTTCATCTCTTTTAAAATACTGTATTTATTACCAAATCCCTGCACACATATGAAAAAAGCACTTTTAACCTTCCACTGCATCCTGCTGATTTTTTCAGGAATT
>CAZKCK010000279.1:0-4940 GCA_964550695.1 uncultured Bacteroidales bacterium
AATGGTATTTTCTTCCACGTTGTTGATTACCGACCAATTGTTTACCGGAACCAGCATCCAGAGCAAAACAGGAAACCAACTCAGTTTTACCAGATCTGGCTGTTTGTAAAACCAAAGACGCCAAATACTATGAATCAGAAAAAACGCTGACAAAACCATTACAAGCGCATAAAAACGCTCAACATACATACTGTTACCCAATAGCTTAAAAAAAACAGCTTCGAGACCAAACATAAGTGGCGGCTGTTCATGATATACAGCCATACGGAATTGTGCAAAATGCGGGTGCCAGAAACTTCCGTACCCATTTGCAAGGTTTTTACCGACACAGGTATAAATCATTCCATCCATAAACATTCCATCCTGCACCAAATCGTACACAATAAACAGCAGGAACAATGAGCCCGCCAACATCCAGAAAGGAATATACTTTTTTTCCATAAAACAAATTTTTATACTAGCTTTTGCATGCAACAGATTGATATTTAATTCGATGAACAGCAGAAACCAATACTGCAGCATGCAAATGCAAAGTAAGCCAATAATTATTAATCCGAAGGCGTACCTCTAATAGAAAAATCAATGTAGATTAATCTGATTCTTCAAGTACAAAAATCTCATTAACAGGCTTACCAAAAAAAGCTGAGAGTTTTAAAGCCAGCACTGTTGATGGTATATACTTTCCCAGTTCAATTGAATTGATTGCCTGCCGTGTTACCCCTATGCTTTTGGCCAGTTCATCCTGCGTAATGTTTTTGATGGCACGCTCCACTTTAAGCCTGTTCTTCATTTTGATTGAAATTTTTGGTTTTGAATAAGATAAAATAGAAACGGGCAATGAAGAATATCAAAACCGAGAACATATTAAGGATCATGACGGTCATGAACCCGAACCCATAGAAAAACAGAAAGCAAAACAGCAGGATGGCGTAATTGACATATACCGCCCAAACAAGAGAGTCGAGCCTGATTCTGGCAATAAATTCGTCTTCCTGCTTTTCTCTTGAAAAAGCCACAAATACTGCTCCCAATAAAAACAATATTCCAACAATTTCATCGGAGATGTTGTTGCGGGTCATTCCGAACACAACTTGGGGTCCGGGAAACATAGAATCGTAAAAGGCAAATACCCTGAAATCAAGAAATTTAAACTCCAGCGTATGAAACATAAAAATCAGACCCGGCACAAACATCAGAATGAGCAGAATCCAACCAATCCTTTTAAAAGCATTGGGCAATAAAAATTTTGTTTCCATAAAGTTAATTTTAAAATGATGCACAAAGGTAATGCATTCATTACAAAAAAGCAAGTAAATAATACAAAATGTAATCAATAGATTACTTTTTTAAAATAACAGAAGAAATTTTACCTACCATTGGATTCATATTTTCCCGGTTACAGTTAATTTTGAAATATCATAACTTACCCCAATGAATAAAACTACTATAGGAAATGTATGCTTTCTGATCGATCAGACTGCGGGCAACATACTTCTGCTTGAACGTTCCAGAGAACCAATGAGCGGTCTTTTGACCGGTGTGGGTGGAAAAACGGATTTTGCAGAGGATATTCACCAATCATGCATGCGCGAAATAAAGGAAGAAACAGGATTGGATGTAAAAAGCATTCAACTGAAAGGCATCCTGAAGACGCTGGCTGAAGACGGGCAGAGTTCATGGATTCTGTTTGTATACACATGTACCGATTTTACCGGCCGGTTAAAAGTATGTGAAGAAGGAAATTTACAATGGTTTGATATTACTAAACTTGACTCATTGCCACTGATTGGTTTTATCAAACTGATTCTGCCGGAGATACTTATAGGCAATTCAATTTTAGAAGGTACAATTACACATGATAAATATGGCAATGTTGTGAAGGCAGAACTTCATGATTTCTCAGCCTTATCTCCTCATTAATTATTAATTTACAATAACTTACACTATCACTTATTCGACTCAACTACTTTTTCTCTGTTCGCGGCAACAAAAACCTTTAAGCAAAGCATCCGCTAACCAATTGACTTATTGCTAAATTTGCATCATGTTTCTGGATCAACTCAAATTAACCAATTTTAAAAACTATTCCGAAGCCAACCTCAGGTTTTCGGCCAAGATTAACTGTTTTACCGGTGATAATGGTGCCGGTAAGACCAACCTGCTCGATGCCATATATTATCTTTCGTTTACCAAAAGCTTCTTCAATTCACTTGATATGCAGAATATCAGGCATAACGAGGATTTTTTTGCCCTGCACGGAACCTATTTCAGAAATGGTACAGTACCTGAAACATTGCATTGCATTCAGAAACGCAGTCAACCTAAAAAATTCAGCCACAACAAAACCGAATACGACCGTCTGGCCGATCACATCGGTCTATTCCCCCTTGTCATGGTTTCACCGTATGACCGCGACCTGATAAACGAAGGAAGCGAAACGCGCCGCAAATACATTGATGGAGTTATTTCACAGTTTGACAGGGCTTATCTCGACAATCTGCTCACCTACAATAAAGCTTTGCAGCAGCGGAATGCCATGTTAAAGCACTTTGCTGAAATGCGCTATTTTGATTATACAAGCATTCAGATTTATGATGAACAACTGGTAGCTACCGGAATCACAATTCTGCAAAAACGCACTGAATTCCTTGACCGGTTTATGCCATTGTTTCAACAGTACTTCGAATACATTACAGGTGGACGTGAACGGGTTGATATACAATATGAAACCCAGCTTGCGGCCGGCAATTACGTGCAATTGCTCGAAAACAGCCTTGAAAGGGACCGGGCTTCAAGGTATACCAATACCGGAATACACAAAGATGATCTTGGTTTCAGCATTGGTGGTTATCCGGTAAAGAAATACGGCTCGCAGGGACAGCAAAAATCGTTTGTGGTGGCAATAAAGCTGGCACAATATGAATACACGCGGCAAATTAAAGGTTTTAAGCCGATCATCCTGCTGGATGACATTTTCGATAAGCTTGATCATTCCAGGGTGCAAAAAATCATTGATCTGACTTCGGGTGACAGCTTTGGCCAGGTTTTTATTACCGACACACAACCCGAGCGTATCGAAACTGTTTTCAGTGATATTCAGCCGGTTCACAAATTTTTTAATGTTGAAAACGGAATGGTTTTCGGCTGAAAATCACGAAATAACTAAAAAGTTCATAACATGGAGAATGTACTCAATACCGTAGCCGGCATTTTCAGAAAAGATGGCACCATCTGTGCCATTGCCACACCGGCAGGTTCAGGTGCCATTGCAGTCATAAGAATTTCAGGAAACAAAACCTTCGATATCCTTTCACAACTTTTTGTACCTGCCAGTAAAGAATTCAGATTTCAGGGTGCAGGTTCACATACGGTTCATCTTGGAAAAATAATATATCAGGATATGGTGATTGATGAGGTACTTCTGAGCATTTTCCGTAACCCCAGATCATATACAGGCGAAGATGTGGCCGAAATATCATGTCATGGATCGGTTTACATACAGCGGGAGTTGATAGAAGTACTGCTGGGTTCTGGTGCACGGCTTGCAATGCCGGGTGAATTCACACTCAGGGCATTTCTCAACGGGAAACTCGATTTATCACAGGCTGAAGCAGTTGCTGATCTGATTTCTTCGAATTCAAAAACTGCGCATGACCTGGCTATCAAACAGATGCGTGGCGGTTATTCATCTGATATTCAACAATTACGTCAGAAATTAGTTGATTTTGCATCACTGATTGAACTTGAGCTTGACTTTTCAGAAGAAGACGTTGAGTTTGCTGACCGTACCCAGTTCCTTACCCTGCTCGGTTCCATTGCTGATGCCCTTTCAAAAATGATTGACTCATTCAGTCTGGGCAATGTGCTTAAAACGGGAATTCCGGTAGCGATTGTTGGCAAACCCAATGTGGGGAAATCAACACTGCTGAATGCACTGCTGAATGAAGAAAAAGCCATTGTTTCTGACATTCCCGGAACCACACGCGACAGCATTGAAGATACCATTGCCATTGACGGACTGACCTTCAGGTTTATTGATACAGCCGGTCTGAGGAAAAGTGAAGATACCATAGAAAGCATGGGGATAGAACGCACCTGGGAAAAAATCAATCAGGCCCGTATTATCCTGTATGTGATAGATGTGAGCCTCACCGGAAAAAAGGATGTAACCGAGGCTTTGAACCAGTTCAGGGAGTACATCAGCAACCCTGACAAAAAATTTATTCTGGTAGCTAACAAAACCGATATGCTGGGTGAAACACCCCGGCATTTTGCTGAGTTCGTTGAGCTTGAAACGGTTTTTGTATCGGCCAAACGAAGGCAAAACCTTCACCTTTTGGCATCGGCTCTGGTAAAATCAGTCAATCTGAAGCAGATAACAGATGATTCAATTGTCTCGAGTTCCAGACACTATGAAGCATTGTCAAAGGCACTTGAGGCCATCAACAGGGTTCAGGAAGGAATGCAGGCTTCAATTCCTTCGGATTTATTAACTGTTGATATACATACAGCTTTACATTTCCTGGGTGAGATAACCGGGCAAGTAACTAACGATGAGATACTTGGCAATATTTTTGGGAAATTTTGCATTGGGAAATAAGCTTACTTCCCGGGCAATATCATTTCAAATCGGGATATGAGAATTTAGCTGAAAAACAGTACCGCAATTAACAGTTAGCGGATTCCAGCTTCTTACGGCGAAACAGCACTGATAAAGGCTGCCACATTGTTATCAATTAATATCATATCCAGCGCATCAATGCTTCCATCACCATTCATATCTTCCGGAATATATCCAGCTCCAAATCCGGAAGCCTGATTGTCAACAGGTATCATATCAAGCCCATCCACCACACCGTCCTGATTTACATCCCCACCGTACATCCCAAAATAACTGCTTATAGGTTTCAGGTTATTACCGTAGGCTGAGTTTATATGCT
>CAZKCK010000280.1:0-4852 GCA_964550695.1 uncultured Bacteroidales bacterium
CCTGCGGGCTGCGTGTAAGGCAGTAGTAGCTGCCGGGCAACAACAGAAAGCTTCCGGGGAAAATGGTTTTGGGATTGGATGCGGAGGTCAGCGATTGGTAAGTGAGCGCAAAAGAACCAAGGTCAAATACCTTGTCAGAACGGTTCATCAACTCAAGATAATCGCTTCCGCCTTCGCGCGGATTGGTCAACAGCTCATTGATAACCACATCAGACGGCCCGGGTACCGAAGGCAATCCAAATGAAATCCCGTCACGCGCCGCCATCAGGTTACCGGCACAATCCGGCAACTGATCAGCGGTAATTGCAAGGGTGTAAATGGCCGATGCGGCCAAAGGTGTTGCAAGTTGCAGCATCACCTGATTGTTGTGGTAATCGGCAGGAAGTGCGCTCAGCGGATGCCCGATGCCATTGCTTATTGTGTAGATTTCCGTCATGCACATCACAGCGCTGTCAAGCGGTTCGCTGAAAACTGCCGTGATATGCGTGGCGTCGGCAATGATGATCCTGATCAGCGAGGGCTTCAGGGTGTCGGGATTGTTTGTTTTAACGGAGTTTTCCATTCCGGGGGTTCCTCCTGCAGCATCAATGCAGGGCATCCAGTTACCATCCATGGTGCAGGGGTTTGCCACATCGGTCATCTCCAGCGACCAGCCACCGTTTTTCTTGGGCGAATCGCCATACCACTGATCGGTATAGTCAACCCATGAAATTACTTCATTCTGCGCACTGCGCAGTGCAACCGAAAGCCCGGCATTGGTCAGGCTAAAGGAAGAGAATCCATAAAAACGGCCAAATGGCGAAAGCCCGGCAGAGGCTTCTTCATCGGCCAGAATAATGTATTCTCCGGAGGCCAGGCTTAAGCCGGAAATCGGTTTTTCAGAACTTCCCAAAGTCAGGGTCCAGCCTTCCAGACTCACAGTATGCCCTGAACGGTTGAACAGCTCTATGTATTCAAAGGCAGGAAGACCTTCGGGAGGCTCGGGGTCAGCCATAATTTCGGTAATCAGCACATCAAACTTACCGGCAGGTGAGGGCATGGCGAAATTAACCGAACTGCCGGCCGCAAGCACCTCTCCCCGGCAGTTGGCCACGTCTTGTGTGAGTGTTAGCTGATAGGCTTTTCCTGTGGTAAAGTCCTGACCAAATGCAAGTGTTACCGAAACAGCAGGATTGCTTTCTGCTGTGGCTGTAACCGGATTACCGATTCCCTGATCAACATTGTAAAGCAGGGTGTTTACAAGGCTCAGGCTGTCGAGGCCCTGGTTAAAATCTATGCGTACCGAGTTGGACGATAGTACGGTGATGTTTTTAAAGTCAGGGGTGAGTGCCAGTGTGGCATTCACTGAGTTGATGCTGCCGGGCGTTCCTCCATTGCCGTTTACCGATGCTTTCCAGTTATCCATTCCCAGGCAAACGCCCGAGGGGTCAATCTGCTCAATGGACCAGCCACCGTCGTTTTTATCAGGATCCTGGTACCAGGCATCCGTATAACTTACTTTAGAGATAATCTGCTCTGAATTATCGATAAGTTGTAAGACCTGCCCGGTATTGGTGAGTGCAAATGAAGCCACAGATGCGGTATTCCCAAGAGCAGAAAAGGCAGCAGCAGCTTCAGGCCGGCAAAGAATCAGAAAACCATTGGCAGGGATTGTACAATCTGCGATAATTCTGGCTGTGGAACCCGTTTTAATTTTCCAGCCGGTAAGGCTCACTTCGGCATTTGTGCGGTTGAAGAGTTCGAGGTATTCAAAGTCGGGCAGGCCAATTGCGGGATCGGGATCAGCCATAATTTCATTGATGACGATGTCAAAAGGCTGCATAGTAAACCACGAAAATTTTTTTGAAAGACCATTGGCCGTATTGCCTGAAAGGTCAGTAATTGCAGCGATGCTCAGAAGGTAATTGGTGCTGTTGACAAAATTGTTGGCAAATGTCAGGGTGATTCTGGCAGGGTTCAGGTTATCCTGAACTGCAGAAACCGGGTTCCCGATACCGTTGTCAACCGAGTAATTCAGCGGATTGCCGGCTTCGGCAGGCTCAACGGCTTCGGTAAAAAGCAGGTTCAGCGTATGCTGCGAAGTGGCTGAAAGGCTTTGTATGGCCGGGGGTGTGAGATCGATCTGTAACGGGCCTGCAGAGAAGTCATCAAAATAGAATTTGGTGGCATTGCTGGAGGTGAAATTGCAATATACACCCAGAAACGCAGAAACCGCACTCCCGGGATTTGTTCCACTCGCCTGCAACAGATAGTTTACTCCTCCATTGGCATCGGCATATAACTGCCACAATCCCTCATCGTTATGTGTAACCCTGATGCCAATTTCAAATGCAGAAGCAATAAAACCTTCGGTTCCGCGGCAAACAGAAGCGGAGGTGGTGCCGGTTTGTTTAAAGAGTTCGATGGCATCTGCCGAACCGACTTCCCCAAACTGCAGATAATATCCGTTCAGCGCACCGCTGAGGTCAGCCTGATCTGAGGTCAGATACACCCGGGCAAAGTTGTTTGCGGAACCACTGAAGCCAAGTTTAATCCAGAATTTCCATTCGGTTGAGTTGATCAGACTGTTTGGTGTTGTGAGCCAGGCCGTGGATTCACCTGAAGAATTCAGTTGGAGCTGTTGCTGGGCATTAATGATAAACACACCTGCAGAACCGCTCCACACAGGGTTGTTGGTAAAATCACCATCCGAAAAATCATCATTCATCTGTGCCACTGAAGTCAGGCTGATTTGCATCAACAGGAGCAGACAGAACCATCTGTATACCCCGGCAAGCCTTATTACTTTTATCTTCCACATTGTAACAAGTTATTTTTTGCGTAAATATAGTAATTTTGCCGCTTGGTTTGTATCAGAAATAAATAATTGATTAAAGCCTGAAAAAAATGAAGATTGCGGTTATTGGCGCCACCGGATTGGTGGGAAGTGTGATGCTCAGGGTTCTGGAAGAGTCGGAAATTTTCCGGAGCTGGGAACTGATTCTGGTAGCATCAGAGAAATCTGTCGGGAAAAAGCTTGTTTTTAACAACAGGGAGATCACAGTCATAAGTGCTGAAGAAGCCATTCTGATGCAGCCGGAGATTGCGCTGTTCTCGGCCGGAGCCGCTACCTCCGGAAAGCTTGCCCCACTGTTTGCCGAAGCAGGGACAACTGTGATTGACAATTCCTCCTTCTGGAGAATGTATCCGGAAATACCGCTTGTGGTGCCCGAAATTAATGCGCATGTGCTGTCGCGTTCCGATAAAATTATCGCCAACCCCAATTGTTCGACCATAGAGCTTGTGCTTGCGCTGGCCCCGCTGCACAAAAAGTACCATATTTTACGTGTTGTGGTTTCAACTTATCAGTCGGTTACAGGTACCGGTATTAAGGCTGTGCGGCAACTTGAGAATGAGTTAAACAACGTTGAAGGCGAAATGGCCTATCCATACCCCATCCTGATGAACGTTTTCCCGCACGGTGGAAGCTTTCTCGAAAACGGGTATACTTCCGAAGAAATGAAACTTGTACACGAAACCCGTAAGATTATCGGTGATGAGAGCATTCAGCTTACGGCTACGGTGGTCAGGGTTCCGGTTATGGGCGGACATAGCGAGGCTGTAAACGTGGAGTTTGAAAATGATTTTGATCTTGATGAACTTGTGATGCTGCTCGACAGCACCCAGGGAATAGTGGTTCAGGATGATGTTGTAAATAATATTTATCCGATGCCTTTGTATGCAGAGGGTAGAAATGAGGTTTTTGTCGGACGGCTGCGCCGCGATGAATCCAGGGAGAACTGTCTGAACATGTGGATTGTTTCGGACAATCTGAGGAAGGGTGCTGCCACCAATGCCGTACAGATAGCAGAATATCTTGTTGAAAACCAGTTGATTTGAAACAAATTCAGAATTGAAAATTTATTATAGTACACACGGGTTTCAGGGTATAAAATGCCCGGTGGTAACCGTTGGCACTTTTGACGGAGTGCATTTGGGTCACCAGCAGATCATAGGCAGGCTGAAAGAAGTGGCTGCCCAAAAGGTTGGTGAAACCGTTGTGGTTACGTTTGAACCGCATCCGCGCATGGTGCTTACACCTGATGATAAAGCGGTAAGGCTGATCAATACACCGGCCCGTAAATACGAAAGGCTCGAAAATGCCGGCGTTGAGCATTTAATTGTTCTTCCGTTTACCATAGCCTTTTCACGCACACCCTGGCAGGATTTTATCAGGGATGTGATTGTGGGGCAAATCAAAGCTTCATATCTGGTGGTGGGTTATGATCATCGTTTTGGTGCCGGGCGTACCGGAAGTCACGACAGCCTGCAGGAAATGTCGGCGATTTATGGGTTTGGTGTTGAAGAAGTTGAAGAATTTCTGGTGGATGGTATCGAAGTTAGTTCAACACGCATACGTAAAGCATTGTACAGGGGTGATATCAGCGAAGCCAACAGGTTGCTGGGGTATGAATATTCAATTACAGGCCGTGTGGTTCACGGGAACCGCATTGGTCATCAGTTGGGCTTTCCCACCGCCAACATTGAGGCAGATGATAAGTTTAAACTGATTGCGGCCAATGGGGTATATGCATCCCGGGTTGAAAGGGGCGGCAAAATGTACCATGGCATGAGCAATATCGGGCTCAGGCCAACCATCAGCGATTCAAAATTTGCTGTGGAGGTGAATATTTTTGATTTTGATGAAGAAATATACGACGAAAGCCTTACTGTTTACTTTGTGGCCAGGATACGGGACGAGATTAAATTCAGCGGATTGCCTGAACTGAAAATCCAACTCGCTATCGATAAGGAAAAGGTTATCAGGATGCTGGGGCCCGGGCAATGAATGACGCAGGCAACAGCGAAGCGT
>CAZKCK010000281.1:0-4812 GCA_964550695.1 uncultured Bacteroidales bacterium
CCGCTGAGAGAAACTGTTAAACCTGCAGCACCAGCGCAATATGATCCTGATCCGGAGACATTATAAACCGCAGGACCGGAAGAGACAGTTACAATTGTATACAATGAATATGCCTGGGAACATGTTCCACTTTGGATTACAGCCTTGAACCAGGTGGTCTGGGTAAGTGGTACTGAAGTGTAAGTTGTTTCAATGTTAGAGATATCAGTCCAGTTGCCGCCGTTATTTATCGATGACTGCCATTTTAAAACTGTACCGGTATGCCCTGAAAGAGTTAGCAGACCGCTTGTGGCTCCGCTCAGAATTGTAGTACCGCCGGTCACAGCACCGCCAACTGTAGCCGGATACTCCGATACAACTGCGTTGCCTGCCATATCAAGATACATAAAAGTGGCAGTTCTGTGACCTTTTACGGTGTATGTTTCAGCAAGTTGATTGCCAAAATTTAAGGCAAAGCCGGTGCCACTTATATAGCTTCCTTGAGGAGTAATTCCTTTGTAAAGGATATACTTTACGCCACTTGTCTGAGAGCCGTCAATACCTACAGGAAGTCCTGCTCCACCCTGACAAAATGAGCCTGAACCTGTAACGTTAAAGGATGTCAGGGTACCATTCAGCAAAGGGTTGTACATTGTTGAGACAAGCTGGCTCGCCGGATTGGTAATATTGGTGTTGACTCCGGTTGTAAGGTCATAGGAAGCTACAACAGAATTATAAGGTATAGCAGTGTAATTAAAAGTAAAATCAGGGGTTGCTGATCCAAAATCGACCGTGTTCGTCAGTTTGATCCGGCAAATTCTGGTGCCATAGCCAATTTTTGAAATAATTGATCCGGAACCATATCCCGGAGGTGATTTTGGTGCGAGCTTTATGCAGTTCTGGCTTGCAGTAAAAGTCACACTCGTGGGTATCTGGGCAGCGTTTGATAGTTGTGAAGTCCCTGCAATAATGCTTGCTGTTATTGTGCCTCCATTTTTAATTGCTGCATTTACAATAAGTCCCGCTTGAAACGAGCCCAGCTGCATGTCAACAACGGGGTCAGTATTCAGGAGGTAAATGTCGAATTCGTAAATTTTTGATGAAAGCAGGGAGTCGTTCCTGATAGTACATTCATAAGATGAATTCACCTGAGCAAATGTTACAGTTGGTAGAATAACTAAACATGCAATGAGAAATGCAAGAACGATTATGCCAACTCCTTTGAGGCTTTTAAGTTTGGTGAATTTTTGATAAATATTTTCAGGCAATTGGTTAGTGCCATTTTTTGTAGTGATGGGAACAGCATTGCTCTTCGTTTGAGTAGCCGGTGTCCGGTAATTTCTAGTATCCATGTCTGTTAAATTAGTGTTATGCTATCTAAAAATGAGTAGTGGCATTTTGAAAAAACATCCAATTATTGGAAAGGCAATTATAAAAAATAATTTTTAATCCAAATGCGAGACAAATGTACACTATTATATCTCCAAAAGCAAGTAAAATACTAAAAATATCTAAAATATAATAAAATTTAAATTTTGCAGCGGTTTTTTATAGTGAAATCCAATTTTATTTTCAGGTATAATTGTAAATAATTGATTTATAATATTTAATAATTATTTTTGTAATAGTTTCTTTTCGATGGTTGCATTTTTTTCAGATTGTATTTTGTATTTTTTTGCAATTTATATACTATAAGTTGTACAAATGCTAAATAGGATTTGTTTTATTTATATATGGCATGATTTTGGTTAACGTAATTTTTTTGATTAGAAGAATTTCCCAATATTGTAGGATCAATGGGGCATTGCTGTGCATCAGCGTAAAAAGGTAAACTGAATTACGATTGGTTTATCTTATTAATTTGTGTAGGAAAGTTGGGAATTAAGAACATCCCATCATTATTATAAATATATTCTTTGAGTTTTTTTAATATAAAAAAGCCTGACTCCAAAAGGAATCAGGCTTTCTGTTTTTAAAAGTGGCTGTATCTATCTGTTAACTACCAGTAGTAAAGAAGCTACACCATGCAGATGTTTTATTTTTACGATATACATTCCCTGAGCAATGCTATTCAAAGGAATTTCAACATCAGAGCCTTTGGTTATGTTTCCAATACTATTCGCATATAATACTTTCCCTTTCAGGTCGGTAAGTAAAATTTCAGCGTTTGAGACGTCATTTTCCGAACTTATTCTGGCGGAGGTTTGAGCAGGATTTGGATAAACTTTGAATGCCCGGGAATAATCAAGTTCTTCAATCCCAACGGGGCAGGTTGTGCATAAGGAGAAGCAAACCAGGCCAAGTGTGGTGTCAGCATCAGGAATTGTTACTTCACGGTTAAAGCCGCCGGTACCGTTTGATACGCCACAAGCTTCAGGTACTAGTTCTTCTCCAGCCCATTCTTTTCCGTTAATAAATTTATACTGATGTGTTTCACCGGCATTGATGAGCACGGTTTTTTGATAAACACCGCCTCCAATAAGTGTCATTTCAGTTGACGCAGGATCCCAGCCCTGAAAACTTCCGGTAAGATGAATGCCATCAGCAGATACGGTTTCATCACTCATGTCTACCTGGAATAATACGTTAATAAAGTTGGTTCCGGGGCATGGTTCACAACTTGCAAAACATTTTAGAGGTAAAATTGTGTCGCCCAATGGCATAGTAAAGTACCTGTTAAATCCACCGGTTCCGTTTGAAACACCGCATGCTTCAGGAACTGTTTCAGCTTCAGCCCATGTTATTCCATTGATGAATTTGTATTCAACATTTTCGTTGGGCGCAATCTGAGCTGTATATTCATAAATTCCGCTGCCTGTAAGTGTCATGGCTGTTGTGGAAGGATCCCATCCCTGAAAAGTTCCGGTAATATGGATGCCGTCAGCCGAAACTGTTTGGGTGCTCATATCCACCTGGAATGTAACGTTATGGGGTACCGGACACAGATCACAATCGCTGAAGCAAATGGCCGGCAGCACTGTTGTTGAAGTTCCAACTTCCACTTCACGGTTAAATCCTCCCGTTCCATTTGGAACACCACAGAGTTCAGGGACGATTTCTTCACCGGCCCATGTGTCGCCATTGATAAATTTGTATTGATATGTGCTGTCAGAAACCACTGAAAGGGTAACCGAATAAATGTTGTTGCCAACTAAACTCATTGGTGTTGCAGACGAGTTCCAGCCATTAAAGTTGCCGCCAACATGCACACCGGTTGCTGCTACAGTTTGCAAACTCATATCAATTTGCAGCGTCAGGTTGACCATGGGTGCACATTCTCCGCATTGGCCAAAACAAACCGGGTCTACAACAAGGTTTTCGGCTGGCAAAGTAACTTCGCGGTTAAACCCGCCACTGCCATCCGGAACACCGCAGGATGCAGGAACGGTTTCTGCTCCGGTCCATGCATCTCCGTTAATAAATTTATATTCATGAACAGAGTTTCCATATACGCTTACGGTAGCAGTATACATACCGCCACCGGCATTGGTCATGGGAGTTGTATTTGAACTCCAGTTATTAAATGTTCCACCAACAAACACTCCGGTCGCAGCAACAGTTTGCTGGCTCATGTCGACTTGTAAAGTCAGATTAACCGGAGACGAACAAGCCCCGCATTGGCTGAAACACACGGTTGGTACGGTTTGGTTAACGGTTCCCAGTGTTACCTGCCGGTTGTAGCCGCCTGTTCCATTGTCTACTCCGCAAGCAGCCGGAACTGTTTCTTCACCGGTCCATGCATCGCCGTTTATAAATTTGTAATCATGTACAGAGTTTCCGGTAAGTCCGGTTAGTGTAACCGAATATATGTTTCCACCGGAGTTGGTCAATGGAGTGGATGTTGTACTCCAGCTATTAAATGTTCCTGCTACATGTACTCCGTTTGGGCTAACGGTTTGTTGAGACATATCAACACTAAGAGTAAGGTCAATCAATGCACCCGAACAGGGGCCGCATTGGCTGAAACAAACTGTTGGCACAGTCATGTTTGTTGCACCCATCGTAACCTGACGGTTGTACCCGCCGCTTCCATTTGAAACGCCGCAAGCTGCAGGAACAATTTCCTCACCAGCCCAGGTGTTTCCGTTGATAAATTTATATTCCTGAACAGAACCAGTGCTAACAGTAATTGTAGCAGAATACACACTGCCTACATTGGTCATGGTAGTGGCAATAGTGCTCCAACCATTGAATGAACCGGCTACATGCACTCCGTTAGGGGAAATGGTTTGCTGGCTCAGATCAACCTGAAGGGTAAGTGTGACCGGAGTACCACATGAACCGCACTGGCTAAAGCATACAGCATCAAGAATAGTGGCAGTGGCTGGTCCGACAACCTGCCGGTTGTATCCTCCCGAGCCATTCGGAACTCCACAGGCTGCCGGAACAGTTTCGTCGGTTCCCCATGCATTTCCGTTGATGAACTTATACTGATAGCTAGTGCCGGCAGTAAGGTTGATAACAACAGTATAGATATTGTTACCACTGTTGGTCATGAGAGTTGCAGCCGGATTCCAGCTGTTAAAAGTGCCAGCTACATGCACGCCAAGAGGTGACACGGTTTGTTGGCTCATATCAACCCTAAAGGTAACATCGATGGCCATCAGGTAAACTGTTGACAGCAAGGCTGCCATTAACAAAGTAATTTTTTTCATGCTTAGTTATTTATAAATTCTGGTTTTGTTTTCCCTTTTCTGAGCGAAAGTAATAGAGTTTTTTGCCGGCATAACCAGCACTGAGTGCCAATAAAAGTGTGATACCACTTCCCAGCGGTGCGGCACCTCCGGGCTGGTTACCACCTTGCCCGCCATTGGGTGGTGGTGGGGGAGGACC
>CAZKCK010000282.1:0-4792 GCA_964550695.1 uncultured Bacteroidales bacterium
TCTTGTATTCTTTCCAAGATGAATCATTTTCGTTCCAGTATCTGCCTGCTGACGATTGTTTGTTAAAGCGACTGAATAAAATTCTCCAATAGAATTATCACCTTGCAAAATACAGCTTGGGTATTTCCAGGTGATGGCTGAACCGGTTTCAACCTGCGTCCAGGAGATTTTGGAATTGTTGCCCTTGCATATCCCACGTTTGGTTACAAAGTTATAAATGCCGCCTTGCCCCTGTTTATTGCCGGGATACCAGTTCTGAACAGTAGAATATTTCACTTCAGCGTCTTTCATTGCAACAATTTCAACCACAGCGGCATGCAGTTGATTTTCGTCGCGCATCGGAGCAGTGCAGCCTTCCATATAACTTACATAGGCGCCCTCATCTGCAACAATGAGCGTGCGTTCAAACTGACCTGTATTTGCTGCATTTATCCTGAAATAGGTTGAAAGTTCAATAGGGCATCGCACTCCCTTGGGAATGTACACAAATGAGCCATCGCTAAAGACTGCACAATTGAGGGCAGCGAAATAGTTATCGGCATAGGGCACCACTGAGCCCATGTATTCTTTAATAAGATCGGGATGATTTTTTACGGCTTCACTGAATGAACAGAAAATAATTCCCAATTTGGCCAGGGTTTCTGAAAATGTAGTTTTAACTGAAACACTGTCAATTACCGCATCAACCGCCACACCACTCAGGCGTTTCTGCTCTTCGAGCGAAATACCTAATTTTTCGAATGTTTTCAGCAATTCGGGATCCACTTCATCAAGGCTGGCAAGTTCCTTCTTGCGTTTTGGTGCGGCATAAAATATAATTTTCTGAAAATCAATATGCGGTATTGTAAGATGTGCCCATGTCGGAGCTTTCATTTCCTGCCACTTCCTGAATGCTTTCAATCGGAATTCAAGCATAAACTCCGGTTCGTTTTTGCGCTCCGAAATAAACCTGACTGTATCTTCAGAAAGGCCCACCGGAGCCATCTCCGTTTCAATATCAGTAACAAAGCCGTATTTATATTCGCTCCGGGTGATCTCTTCAAGCAAGTTATTGCTATCAACTGCCATTTGGGATTATTTAGATTAAATTAAAAAACAGGGTACAAAGATAGTCAACATAGCCTTTTAACTACATGTTGATGCAAAGAATATAACAAAAACATAGCCAATATTGTTTTAGGTACTGAAATACCTAATTGCCGAAACTTTGGCAGTTCACCACTGACAAAAAGGCTAATTTTTTGCAACTCACGGTAAAACGGTGTTTGATTTAATCATCTTACCTTTGCAAAAAATAATACAATGTTTGAAAACCGCTCAAAACCAAAACGCACCGAGCTATCGGAACTTGGTGAATTTGGTCTGATTGATTATCTTACAAAAGATATTCAAACACATAACACAAGCACTTTAAAGGGAATTGGCGATGACGCCGCAGTGCTTGATTATGGTGGAAAAATGCTGTTAATCAGCACTGATATACTTACAGAAGGAGTTCATTTTGACCTGAGTTATACTCCGCTGAAACACCTTGGCTATAAAGCCGCTGTGGTAAATTTTTCGGATATTTATGCCATGAACGGGCAGCCAAAGCAATTACTTGCAGCCATCTCGGTATCGAACAGATTTCCGGTTGAAGCGCTCGAAGAATTTTATGAGGGCATGAAGCTGGCCTGTACCAAATATGGTGTTGACCTTGTGGGAGGGGACACCACCTCCAGTGCTTCAGGATTGTTTATTGCCATCACGGTTACGGGTGAAGCAGATAAGGACAGGATTGCCTATCGTTCCGGAGCAGGTGAAAATGATCTGATTTGTGTGAGTGGTGATCTGGGCGCTGCCTATACCGGATTGTTATTGCTTGAACGCGAAAAACAGGTTTTCAAAGCCAACCCTGAGATGCAACCCGACCTTGAAGGATTTGATTATCCGCTTGAACGTCAGCTTAAACCCGAAGCCCGGCGCGACATCGTGAAACTGCTGAATGATGCAGGTGTTGTGCCAACCTCAATGATTGACATTTCAGATGGACTGGCCTCTGAAATACTGCACATTTGCAGGCAATCAGGCAAGGGTTGTGCGATTTATGAAGAAAAAATACCCATTGATGCAGTTACGGTTAACCTGGCTGAATCGTTTAACATTGCCCCGCTGATTGCCGCACTGAATGGCGGAGAAGACTATGAGCTGCTGTTTACCATAAAGTTATCGGATTTTGAAAAAATCAGGAATCTGGATGGAATTACAATGATTGGTCATATTACTCCTGCCGAAGCCGGTTGCAACCTGATTACAGAATCGGGTCAGCAAATCACAATTCAGGCACAGGGATGGAACCATATGGCCAAAAACCAGTAAACATACGATGTACCCCGAAACAAAATTTACCAAACAGATTCAGGCGATTCTCAAAATCCTGCCGCATAAGCCCGGGGTTTACCAGTACTTTAACGAATCGGGGACAATAATATATGTTGGTAAAGCCAAAAACCTGAAAAAGCGGGTAACCTCCTATTTTAACAAAGACAACACCCTGAGCGGAAAGGTATTGATGCTGGTAAAAAACATAGCCAACATCAAGTATATTGTTGTAAACAGTGAGCTCGACGCGCTGCTGCTCGAAAACAACCTCATCAAGGAGCATCAGCCCAAATACAATATCAATCTGAAGGATGACAAGACCTATCCCTGGATCTGTATCAAAAACGAACCTTTCCCACGTGTTTTTCCAACCCGGAACCTGATCAAGGACGGGTCGAAGTATTTTGGGCCTTATGCATCCGGCAAAATGATGCATACCCTGCTGGAGCTCATCAGGCAATTGTATCAGTTGAGGACCTGCCCCCTGAAACTTACGGATGAAAATATCAGCCGGAAAAAATTCAGTGTCTGCCTGCAGTACCATATCGGCAATTGTAAAGGGCCCTGCGTGGGGCTGCAAACTGAAGATGAATACAATACAACCATTTCGGCTATCCGCGAAATAATAAAGGGCAATATTACCGCAGCAGCTAATGAGCTTAAGCGCATGATGATGCAATATGCTGACAATATGGAATTTGAAAAAGCCCAGATCATCAAGGAAAAACTGATGGTGCTGGACAACTATCAAAGCAAGAGCACAATTGTAAACCCGGCTATTTCAAACATTGATGTGTATTCAGTAGTGAGTGATGACAAGGCCGGGTATGCCAATTATATGCGGGTTATTGAAGGGCGGATTGTTCAGGCACACACCCTCGAAATCAGAAAGAAACTGGATGAAACCGATCAGCAACTGCTTGATTATGCCATTGCCGAATTCAGGTCACGGTTTGAGAGTGATGCACCCGAAATAGTTGTTCCGTTTGAACCCGAAACAGAATTGCCCGGATTCACGATTACGATTCCGCAGCGGGGGGATAAAAAGCAACTGCTCGAATTATCGGTGAGCAATGCCAAATATTTCAGGCTCGAAAAAATGAAACAGGCCGAACTGGTTGACCCGGAACGCAGAAGTAAGCGTGTGTTAAACCAGATGATGAAAGACCTCAGGATGAATGTATTGCCCGAGCACATTGAATGTTTCGACAATTCAAATATTCAGGGCGAATATCCTGTGGCGGCGATGGTGGTATTTAAAAATGCCAAACCCGAAAAAAAAGAATACCGGCATTACAACATTCAAACGGTTGAAGGGCCCAATGATTTTGCTTCGATGGAAGAAATTATCACGCGCAGGTACAAGCGGCTGCTTGAAGAAAACAAGCCCCTGCCACAACTTATAGTAGTTGATGGCGGTAAAGGCCAGTTGTCGGCAGCCCTTAAAAGCATTGACAGCCTGGGCCTGCGTGGAAAAATAACCATTATCGGGATTGCCAAGAAGCTGGAAGAGATTTATTATCCGGGCGATTCATTGCCGATGTACCTCGACAAAAAATCAGAATCGTTGCGGGTTATCCAGCACATACGTGACGAGGCGCACCGTTTTGGCATAACGCATCACCGCAAACGGCGTGAAAAAGGCACCATTAAAACCCAACTGACCGAAATAAAAGGAATTGGCGAAGCAACATCCAATCTGTTGTTAACCAGTTTTAAATCAGTTAAACGCATCAAAGAGGCAAGCATTGAAGAGCTGGAAGCTGTGGTGGGTAAAGCCAGGGCAAAGGCGGTAATGGAGAGTTTTCGGGATTTGAAGATTTGAAAATCATGAGTTAATGTGCTCATGTGCTCATGTGCTTATGGAATTCATGAGATAATGTGCTCATATGCTCATGTGCTTATGGAATTCATGAGATAATGAGATAATGTGCTCATGTGCTCATGAGGGGAAACCAAAAACATTAGAATTTTGAATTTTTAATGAAAGAGTAACATAATCAGGATTGGGGATTACTATACCGTAGGCTCTTTCATTAGCACATTTCCACATTAGCAAACCAGCACATTTCTTTGGTTCTTCCATTAGCAAACCAGCACATTAACTCATTGCCTTGGTCTTTCCTTCATTTATGGGATCCCTCCCTTCGGTCGGGATGACCTCTGGTAGGGCATAAAACGGAGGGGGGATTCGGGGCGGCTTCGCCGCCCCGAATCCCCCCTGGATAAAAACATTCCGGTCATTCTGCCGCAGCGCAGCGGAGGCAGAATCTCCTCATCAGATTGAAGATTTGGTTCGTGAAGGTTCTTCCATTAGCACATTTTCACATTAGCAAATTATCTCATTTTTTAATCCCCCCATCTGCAAATTTGCATATCTGCAAATCCGCATATCTACACCTATCCAATCATGATTTCTGCCCGCGGATAA
>CAZKCK010000283.1:0-4781 GCA_964550695.1 uncultured Bacteroidales bacterium
AATAAACGGCGAAGTAGTTTATGTGCCGGATATGGAAGGGACTTCGAGAGGAATTATAGTAAAATTCTCCGGCATTGACGGAAGTTTAATTTGGTACAAACCAATATTGCCTTACGAGGAGTATTACAATATTTCCATTACCAATGTTACAATTGATGCCGGTGATAATATCTACATTTCCGGATATTCGAATAGCAGTTTTGCTATTGATGATATAGATTTTCTTTTCACACAGACGGGATGGGGCACCCAAACCTTTGTTGCCAAACTTGATTCACAAGGAGCTGCAGTTTGGGGATCAAATTTTAATTTTATTGAAGCAGGTGACCCGGGTTGGTCGGCTTCAAAGGCTCTCATTACAAATAATGATGATCTTTTTCTTGTAATCCAATATTCAAAACCACTCATTGTTGGCGACAGTATTTTACCCTATGAGGGGCAGGGATTTTATGATTGGATTGCCATAATAAAACTCTCCACCGAAAGTGCACTGGTTTCGGAAGTAATTGCATATGGCAGTAGTATGAACCAAAATTTGGCCCGATTAAAACTCGATAACGAAGGAAATCTTGTTGCTGCCGGTTTTTTTGAATCCGGATCAGATTTCAACATACAAGGCAGTCAGCCCATGTCTTATGGCGTTGAGGATGCATATGTTGCAAAGTTTACAGATAATCTCGAACTGATCTGGCTTAAAAGCATGGGTAGTGAGTTTGCCACAAGAGCTTTTAATCTGAATATTGATAATGAAAACAGAATATTTATTGGAGGTGGTTTTGATAGTTATACCCCGTTTTATTTTGAGGGTCATAAAGTAATTGAAGCGCAAAGCCCTAATAGCCTTGGGATGTTTCAGGTTATCATCGATGAGGATGGTGAATTTGAAAAAGCTTTTGCGCTGTATGGAGATGGAATTGAATCCAGAGTAGATTACAGGGATGCTGTAGTGCTGCAAAATGATCTGATTTATGCAGTGGGAGCTTCGGTTGATTACGTTGATTTTGGTGATGGAAATCTGTTTTATTCGATTCATGATGCAGGTTTCTTCATGCAGTGGGACTTATCCAAAAAATTCTATAAAGCAGAATTCGAGGTGAAGGACGAGGACGGAAATATTCTTGAGAATGCAGTAATAAGCTTGGGAAATAATACAAATACACCCGGTAATTATTCTTTCTATCAGATAGAACCGGGAGTTTATACCTATAGCGTCTCGCTCGATGGTTTTAATACTGTACAGAGCGTTGTAGAAGTAACAGATCAAAATGTAACAGTTGTTGTTACGATGATTTCTGGTCCTGTATCAGTTCACGGCATTTCGTTCACATCAGTCAACCTCTGCCCTAACCCGGCACGCTCAACAGTTTCAGTTACTATGGGTTCTGAAATTGAAGAAATTTCAATTACTGACCCAAGTGGCAGAATTGTGCACAAACAACGAGTTGGCGCAAAATCAATACAAATCGACATCTCAGGGCTTGCAAACGGTTTATACTTAGTTCATTTAGCTACACAAAATGAAATTACAACCAGTAAGTTGATGGTTGCAAAATATTAGGTCAATGCAGGAAAATATGAGTTTACATAAATACCATTGTAAAAATTAGATATTATGGAACAATCATCAGACGATTTGAAAAAAGAATCAAAACCAGATGATAACATTCAGAGCATTCTTGAGCAAAACAGAATTAACACGCTGGCATTAAAAAAACTGCTCAAATTCATCGAAGAGAAAAAGCCATCGGAAGTTAAATCCTCCATTAAAAGCCATGATAAAGTGATCCATAAATCAAAGAAATGATCAATAATTATTAACTAAAAACGATTTGCTATGCGCAGAAATTTTATTTTTAATCTTGGGGTACCCCTGTTAGCCCTGATATTATTAACTTTAAACACCATCCGTGTTTACCCGAATGCTATAGAAGATAAAGGGAGAACTCCCTATCCATTCCTTGAGACCTTTGAGGGGGGAATTTTTCCTCCAACAGATTGGGCCACTTACAGCCTTTTGAATGATTCACAAAACTGGGAACTTGATCCCTGGACTAACCACACTGAGGGTGGAACTAATTCGGCATTCCATAACCAAAGTCCTGAATTTGCGGTTGACAACTGGCTAGTTACACCCCAAATAAGCATGCCCACTGAAGGGTTTTACTACCTCACTTTCTGGAGTTGGCTTGCAAATAACTGGTCTTACAAAAAGAGTAGCGTGATGGTAAGTACCGGAAGCCCTGATCCTGCTGACAATGATTATGTTGAAGTATGGATGCTGACAGAAACCAATAATGCCTGGGCCTGGTATCAACAATTTGTTAACCTTGAGGCTTATGCCGGGCAGAATATCTATGTTGCTTTCAGATATGAAGGAGACCCTATGGGTCATACCTGGTATGTTGATGATATTGCTTTAGGAGAGGAAGTTGACGACTCTCCTGTGCTGAATGTTAGCACTTTAGAAGTTTATCAGGCGGTAGGATTAAATGGAACCGGATCAAAAACCTTCAATGTTATTAATGGTGGAATTCTAGACCTGAATTTCGATATTGCAATTGAGTATCTGAACGCAAATGGATGGCTTTCAGTAAATCCAACGAGTGGAAGTATGGGCACGCACGCCTCAGTTGAAATATTGCTTGATTTTGACGCAGCTGGTCTGGGCTTTGGGACATACCAGGCGAATCTTAACATAAGCAGCAACGACCCTGTAAACCCGACAACTACAGTTTTGGTAACTTTAGAAGTGGTTGATGCCAATGTTTATCCATTTACAGAAGACTTTGAAAGCGAAACTTTCCCCCCTATTGGGTGGTCAATGTTTGATTCAGATGCAGACGGGAATCTTTGGGCCCTTAGTTACTATAACAATACGCCCGGGGGACAATATTCTGCTTATCATGGATGGGGCAGCCAATATCAGGATGGCTGGTTGGTTTCGCCACAAATATCTGTTCCTGAGGAAGGATTTTTCTATCTGTCATTTTGGAGCCTTGTTGGGGATGCCAGTTATTATTACAAGAACAGCGTTTTGGTCAGCACCGGAAGCGGCAATCCTGCTGATGAGGATTTTACCGAAGTATGGACAGTTACAAATGTTGAGGAAACATGGGTCCAGCATTTCATTAACCTGGAAGCATATGCTGGTCAAGATGTTTACTTCGCATTCAGGTATGAAGGTGAATTGGCTCATTATTGGGTAGTTGATGATATTTCCCTGGGTGCAGAGCTTGACGACTCCCCTGTTATGAATGTCAGCACATGGGAAATTACCCAAACAGTTGCGCAGGATGGTTCTGGTTCAAAAACCTTTGAAGTCATGAATGATGGAATTCAGAACCTGACTTTCGATATAGAAATTGAATTTCTTGATGCTGATGCCTGGCTGACAGCCAGTCCAACCACTGGTAGTATTCCTGCAATGTCCGATCAAACAATTTCATTAACCTTTGATGCCGCTGGTCTAGCACTGGGTACATATCAGGCAAATATTCACATTTCAAGCAATGACCTGGTGAATCCAACTGATACAATAGTTGCAACACTCAATGTAATGGAGGCCCAACCGGTCGATGTTACGACAATATTCGAACAGTACACATTCCCAACTGGTGTTTCATCAAACGGTTTGTATGTATCGGGTAGCCAGTTTGGTGGAATGAACAGTTATTTATGGACAATGTTCAGTGGAAGCGTTAGTTTCCCTGGTGATGCCCAAAAGGTATCAGACAATGGTATAGCTGCAGGCACCTATTATACCGAATTTCAGTACGAAGGAATGGATGTGAGTACTGCCGGACTTTGGAACAAAACAACCGGCCAATGGCAGTTCTTAGGTATGAATCCTGATTCGCCAGAAATATTCGGAACATCCTACAATCTGGCTTATGGCATCACAGCCGATGGAGTAACGGTGGTGGGCACTCAATGGTATCCTGACTGGACAGTAAAAGCTTTCAGCTGGACACAGGAGGAAGGATACGATATGATTGGATCCGTGATTCAGGGAAACACCAGAGCAAACGGAATCAGCGCCAACGGAAGTGTAATATACGGTTGGGCTGAACCAATCGGATCCAGAACTCCTGTAATTTGGTATAACGATGAAATTATCTTCATAGATGAAACACAGTTTGGCGAGGCATTTGGTTCCTCGGCAAGTGGTAACTACGTTACAGGTTCTTTAGGTTGGGCAGGCGGCTTTATTTGGTCACCAACTGAGGGTATTACAGTATTCGAAAACAGCCTGAATCTTGGTACGTTGAATCCCTATAAGGTTCTTGACGATGGCACCGTATTCGGCTATACAGGCGAAGGGTTCCCACCCATGCCTCCTGACAGGAGAGCTTTTGTGAGATATCCTGATGGCAGCATGGAAACATTTAATGAGTATGTCGCTGGCAGGGGTTGGTTTGATGCTTCAGATTGGATCTTCTTCAGCATCAATGATGTAACACCTGATGGTAATAAATTCATCGGTGCAGCCCAACTACCATCTGGTGAATCGATTAGCTTTATTTTAGATTTAAATCCCGGCAATTCAGGCATTGAAATTAATCCACTGGTGTTAACCGAGGAGCTTGCTCCCGGAAATTCATCAATTCAAACATTAGGCATTGAAAATGTTGGTAATGCTTTGCTTCATTATGATATTATCGTTCAATATACTGCTACTACTCCAAAAGTTCATCAGGTTACGGCTGGTATTGAGTATAAGTCGGGAAAACTTGCTTTAGCGAATCAAAAAGTTAGTAATCAAGACAATGATGAAAAGACAG
>CAZKCK010000284.1:0-4760 GCA_964550695.1 uncultured Bacteroidales bacterium
ATGAGTCTACGACTCATTTTACTTTACTGGTACAATTGTGATCAATCAATAAACTAAGTGACTATCTAACATTAATTTAAATGCTAAACATTCTAACAAAAAGACACAAAAATATGTTATAAAAGATTGACTATCAGTTGTTTTAAATGAATATATTTATGTAACTTTATGGTATCCAAACACATAGAGAAACATGAAGAGATATCCAAGCAACCTCACCGATAGTCAATGGGGAACAATATTAGACATTTTAAAAGACGAAAGGAAACGCAAGTACACTTTAAGAGAAATTTTCGATGCCATCTTCTATTTGCTTAAAACAGGTTGCCAATGGCGTATGCTTCCGACCAATTTTCCATCCTCGAAGCTCGTCTATTACTACTTTACAAAATGGAAGAACGACGGCACAATTGAGACAAGCCCTTCAGCATCTAGGAATTGATCGTGGGCATTCACAACCAACTAAATCTTTCGTCGGGCAAGAATTCGAAGACCAGGAAACTGGCTGATGAGGTGGTTCTCGGCACCTGCGTTTTCCAGTCCGACCGCAGCGAGCTCATGACCCTGACGTGAACCATCCGGTTCTCACAAAAGACATGGAAGAATCGAATTAATTTTCCGAAACCCAGAAAAGTTGAGCGCTGGTACCATCTTTTATGAATATATATTTTCTATCAGGAGTGCATATCTTTCCGATGCCACAGGTGGATTTATTCGGAAAAACCCAGCCGGGTCCTCCGATCCACCAGTTATTAAAGGCCCCGTAGTGTCCCTGGCCGATGGTTACTGGATAGCTGTCGCCATTGATGGTCAGGGTGCCCGTAAAAGCAAAATTCAGGCCATCAGGCAACGGAGCAAGGTTGTCGGCAGTACAGGTTGCATTGGATACATTGGCATCAAACCAGTTGGCGTTGTCATAAGATCCCTTGCGGCCGGCTTTTACTAAAAGTTCCAATCCGCCATGAGACCCTGCTGATGACACCCCGCCCCATGGCTGCCCCGAAGTGATTTTATAATTACCGCTGAATGAATAGCTCATGGTCGGGCTAAATTGCTGGGGCCAAATGTCAAAGTAATTATCATGCTGCGTAGCGTCAACGATTGGCTCTTCCGTTGTCTCGTTTTCTTTTTTGCATCCTGCGATGAACATTGTCATTATCAGGATCATGATCAGCATACTGGGTCTTTTCATAATGATTCATGTATTGAGTTAGAAAAATATATGGTTATTTTCCATCATTCAGACAGTGTATCAGAACCATGGCAAGTATTTGTGTCTGGTTTTAACGATAAAAGTACAGCAATTCCTACGGGGGATATTGCGGGAAAACAAGTATTTGGTAAATGGTAATCCTTGAATTCTTTTCAGGGAAAACCCTTACTTTCTTGAAAAGTGCTGATTCAGGATGGCCAAGGCTATCAGGCCTGTACCGATAAAGACCCCGGTCTTGATAAAGTGACCCAAACAGTGGGTTTTTACAGGTCCTGGCAGTGATTCTTTCCTTTGTCATGGTAAGCAGGTTGACCTGCGAATCACCTGTAAACCGGCTATAGGTATTCGATTCCCCCGGGTTGAAAGTGGCCAAGAAGTTGATCCGGTCGGGGGGGCTGAGTGGTATTTGGTGACTTGGGGTAGAGTACCAAAGAAATCGGGATTCGTAAAGTGAATGGCAGCTCTGTGAGCCAGGTCATCTCTGTTTTACTCAGGGAGACATTATTCGTTGTGGTGCTGGCCATTTTTGTTGCTTCAGCAGGAAGTTATATGGTCATGAACCAATGGCTTACCGGGTATGCACAGCGTATCCACCTGCATCCCGGGTATTTTCTCATAAGTGCGTTATTGGTGGCAGTTATGGCCGTTGGCGCAACAATCTGGCAGGCTTGGCGGGCAGCAACAGGTAACCCGGTGTAGGCATTGCGGTATGAGTAAAATGGTTGGATAAATCAGTAGCAGTATCAAACTCTGCCGGGAGATTGTCAGCTATTCAGTCTTCCTGGGTCTCAGCTGCTCACAGGAAAATTCAGTTTACTGGTGCAGCTGCCCTTTATCACAGTTTTATTGTTTCACATCGTACGTTATACTTTTTAAATTAAATACGCCATAGGTAAAATCGCCTTCGGCATAATGCCAGATGGTCTTTCCAACTGTTGGAATCTTCCGGCCTTCAAATTCTTTATATGCTGAAACCGGCGTTGTCCAACGTATCTGTTTCATGGTACCATCATCCTGCAGGGCAGACCTGTCGTCGGAAGCAAAATTGATCAGTTCGCCTGTTTCGTTAAAGAACAGAATTGCTGAGACGATATACTTCCCATTGGTCAGTGTAACTTTTGCTGAAAGTGCATCAAGTTCACTCCAGGTTAACCGGTTGTCAACCAGACTTCCTGGCGCAAAAAGGCACAGGTCGTTTAACAGGGTTACGGTTTCGGCTTTTGTCAGTTCTTCGCCGCTGATATCCAAAACTTTAAACAAATCGGCCACCTTTACCTGAAATGTTGCCTGATGTTCTTTGTAAATATGCATGGCATAAAAGGGTATTCCCATTTTACCGGCTTTCATCAAAAACAAACGGGTGTATTCTCCGTAAAAATTATACTGGACGGAATGTGATTTCATGGGTTTATCGCCCGGTTTTCTGAACATTTGAGCATCAAATTCGATGCATACATTCTGAGGCTTGCTCCTGCCGATTGCGCCCGTATAAGCAAGATACTTTTTTACACAGTTCGGGAGATGGGCGGCTTCCAATTCGCTGAGTATAGTTTCTGCCTGCAATGGCTGCCTGGCAAATTCTTCCGAGGTTTTCAATTGAAACATTTTTTTTGATGAGGTAAAGGCTGACATTTTTTTCATGGTTTAAGTTTGAACTAGTATTTGCGCCATAGCCGGGCTCCTATTCTTACCACCGGCGATAATTCAAAGGTGGGTATGGTATATGTTTCATGATTTGAATAGTTTACGCTTTGTTCGGCTCTAAAATAGCTGTGGATACCCGGCTGAATATAAAACACCCTGCCAAGGAAAACATCGGAACCAGACTCTCGATCTCAATTGCATGTTTTACCTCATAATTTCGGGGTTTTGGCTTTAAAAAAGTTCCCCTGGTGGTATCTGATTGGGCTGAGATTGTTGTCGCAAAAGTTACCAGGGCAACAAAAAGAAACAAATGTTTTTTCATATCATAAAGTTTAAATTTATGATGCAAAATTCAGCACAATTGAAATTTCAATTGCTCCACATTTGTTACCAAATATTTTTATTCGAATAATTCTTTTCGGATCCGGCTTAACGATTTTGGGGCTATTCCTAAGTAATTGGCAATATGGTACAATTGAACTTTTTGGAATATTGACGGGTGGTTTTTAAGTAGATTTTCATAGCGTTCTTTTGCTGTAAGCGTTTGAAATTCTATTGTTTGTTCAACAAACTTTATAAAGGCCTGTTCTGTTAAAATCCGTCCCAGCCTTTCAATTTTGGGTATCTTAAGATATAAATCATCAATATCCGACTGCTTTATAATGAGTATTTCTGAGTCTTCAATTGCTTTAATACTGATGTTTGATGGAGCGTTGCTAAGCCGGCTTAAATTATTGTTAACCCAGTCACCCTCAAAAGCAAAGTGAATGGTTACTTCATCTCCGTTTTCTAAGGTTTTAAGATATATTACAACACCAGATGTAAGTAACCCGATAAAGTCGCAAACCTGACCTTCCTTCAGGAAAAACGCATTGTTAGCAAGCGTTCTCACTTCAAAGGAGTCACCTAAAGCTGATAACTCCGCTTCATTTAAGGAAACAATGGGGGCAATACTGCTTTTTAACCTGCTGATCTTGTCCATGGGCATTTTGTGTTGTCGTTTTACTATACCGGTTTGAGGATTCCATGCCCTCCCAGGTCAAAAGTAGCAAAATTATTTATCGCGAAGAATTGTCAATCTGTTTATAACGTTTTATCCCCGCCGCTGGCTTCAAGGTTTGCCGGTTTTCTTAAATTTGACTGCTAATAATTGCATGAATTAACTTGTCCGATCGGCTTACGAGAAGCTATTTCAGGATGCAACAGAAAATTCATCATACCGGCATCATCAAACAGGTCATCATGATCCTGGTGATCTTACTGTTCACGCAAGCGGGCCACTGCCAGAATATCGCCAGTAAAGACACCTTTGATATTAAGGGACACTCCTTGCGGTTCCCCGATAACCTGAAACCATGGCGATTCAGGTTAGGAGCAGGTTTCCTCGTTGCACAGCCACCGATGGACATTGTTGAAACTTCGCTGCAGGCTCCCATGGTTAATGTTAACATGAGTTTTGGGCTGCCTTGGAAATTTTTATTAGTCAGTGATATCACAACCATCGTGGTATCAAATCAACTTTCGTTTGGGGTTAGGGTAGGGACCAGATTCAAAAATTTCGCATTCAATGCAGGCTGGGATTTTGCCTGGGTATACGGACAATTCAGGCCCGAAGGGTTCAACAATGTCACCAAGGCTTGGCTATATTATCCAAATTTGTCCTTGGGATATAAATTGAAAAAAATAGCGTTTACTTTGAAGGCAGAAGCAGTTTACATCTCAAGCATCCAACAGTTGGTCGGAAAGACGGCCGCAATCGGTATTGTCTTATCTGAATACAACAATTACCTGAACGGGTTCACAGGCGCATTCTATATCGAGCAGCGATTATGGAAAAACCATGTTCTGAACGTGGTGAACCAATTGAAGATGAATTGCAAAAAAAATATTCTTCAAAGGCAGC
>CAZKCK010000285.1:0-4759 GCA_964550695.1 uncultured Bacteroidales bacterium
CCGGAACATACACTTGCAGAAGATGGTGCAATTGTTACACTTACCGGGTAAATTGTGGCACATGCGCTTGATACTGAAACATCATCCACGCAAATACCACGTCCATACTTGGCATTTCCTTCAAAATTAATGTAATACTCTGCCGAAGCATTTGGGAGGCTGATGGTTTCCTGGGTCCAGGTAGTAATGGTGGAAGTATAGGTAGCAAGTTGCGTCCACGTGCCGGTAGCTGAAGTCCTGTAATAAACTGTCAATACATCCTGGTCAGGTGACCAGAAAGTCTGGGTATGCCAGAATTTAAGCTGGGGGCTTGACAAGCCAGTCAGATTTATTGAAGGTGTGATAAGGCGTGTTTTATTGTCGGCAGGAGTAGCATCTTTCAGACAGGCATTGTAAGTTCCGCCATGCGCTGTTGAAGGATAACCTGTGCCATTACCAGTAATAAATGTCCAGTTGATACCTGAGCTGCTTACCTGTTCCTGTGACCAGCAAGCTGGTATTGCTCCCGCATTTTCAAATCCCTCGTTCCACGGGAATACACTGATTCCCCCGCATCCGGTAGTGAAAGTTAAATCACTGCCATAATAAGTGCCACTGGCATTGGTGGCATAAGCCCTGATATGATACAATGTACTGGATGATAAACCTGTGATGGAACTGGTAAAAGTTCCTGTACCGCCTCCATCTGTTGTATGATTTCCTGTTACAACCGGATTGGAAGTAGTTGCCCAACAGACGCCTCTGGCTGTCACTGTTGAGCCTCCGTCAGAGGTTACATTTCCGCCTGAAGTGGCCGAGATCTGTGTAATGGCTGATGCGGCCGTTGTTGTAACTGTAGCTGCTCCTGTGGTGGTAAAGGTGAGGTCATTCCCGTATACAGTACCGGAGGAATTGGTTGCATAGGCTCGTATATGATAAAGTGTATTGGCTGATAAACCGGTAATGGAACTGGTAAAAGTTCCCGTACCTCCTCCATCTGTTGTATGACTTCCTGTTGCAACCGGATTGGAAGTAGTTGCCCAGCATACACCTCTGGCGGTCACTGTTAAACCTCCGTCTGAAGTTACGTTTCCTCCTGAGGTAGCTGAAACCATTGTAATGGCTGATGCTGCTGTTGTTGTAACGGTGGCAGCCCCGGTGGTGATAAAAGTAAGGTCATCTCCGTATGCAGTTCCTGATGTATTGGTAGCGTATGCCCTGATGTGATAGGTGGTATTGGCCGTGAGACCCGTAATTGAACTTGTAAATGCACCGGTTCCTGTACCGTCGCTGCTGTGATTCCCTGCAATGGTGGGATTTGCCGAGGTACTCCAGCATACTCCTCTTGCTGTAACAGCGGTTGAACCAGCCGAAGTTACATTCCCCCCGGATGATGCCGTAGTCGGGGTAATGGCGCTGGCGGCCGTGGTAGTAACAACCGGAAGACTCGAAGAAGTTCCTGTAATTGAAATGTTATCAATAGCCCAATAATAGCCGTATGTCCCGGTATAGTTCCATTTGAATTTAACATTGGATTGACCTGCAACTGCTGCAATTACCTGATTAAAGGCAGCAGGGTTTGATGCTGAAGTGGTTGTAAAGGTTGCAATGCTGGTCCAGGAAGATCCGTTATTTATACTGTATGACAGAGTTCCTGATGATCCGGAATAGCTTAAAAAGTAGTAACTAAATTGCAGTGTAACCCCTGTAAATGCAGTCAAATCGAGTGTTGGAGAGATTAAATCAGCATTCTGTGAATTCCCGCTGCCATAGGCATCGCTGTTCAGGTAGGCGTAATTGCCCGTGAGTACCGGATTGGGTGTTTGACCGGTGATGGTTCCGAACTGCCATATTTGCCCGTTGCCCTGATTATCAGCCTGGGTCCAGCAGGTAGGAATAGTGGTGTTTGTAAAGACCTCACTGAACGGTAAGGTATAAATTCCGCACAATGTGGTGAAGGTTAAATCTTCGCCGTAATAAGTCCCGTTGCCGGTTGTGGCATAAGCCCGCACATGGTATAGCGTACTTGCTGATAATCCGGTGATTGAACTTACAAAAGTACCGGTACCCGTGCCATTGCTTGAGTGACTGTTTGCAATAGTCGGGTTGGAAGTGGTTGCCCAGCAAACCCCGCGTTCAGTAACCGGTGATCCGCCATCCGAACTTATATTGCCGCCTGAGGTTGCAGTGGTCAGGGTGATGGCCGAAGCTGCAGTTGTTGTTAAGGTTGCTCCTCCGGCTACAAAAACCATATCGGCTCCGGTTGATGATCCGTCACTGTTTTCGGCCATCAGCCTGAAATGGTAAGTTCCGTTAAGTGTAAGACCTGTAAGGTTCGCTGAAACAGCAACTGCAGAACTTCCTGAGCCCGCTGAAACAACGGTTGTTGTGTTTCCATAGCTTGTGGTTGTACCCCACTGAAAATAATAAGTTGTTGCCAGCCCATTTGGATTAACACTTCCGTTTAAAGTAGCTGAAGTTCCGGTGATGGCTGTGGCAGCCTGCGTGGTAACAATTGGATTGTTTCCTATTTTAAACGAAACTATCTTTGTTTTGCGTGCTTCTGAGGCTCCGATATATTGGGTTGTGAACCAGAAAGTCTGATCGTCGGTCGGATCAACCGACATGCTGGCGTAATCGCCCCACCGGTTATATGTAAATTGGAAATTTGTTCCTGTATGGGCAATGACTTCGGGTACATCAAGTACCCCTGAAGCACTCGCATAACCCGATGAAGACTGACCAGCATACCTGATACCGGGGTACTCGGTACTACTCGACAATGAATATCCTACTGCAATTTTATTCGAACCATTCATCGATACTGTTCCCATCCAGCGCGAGTGTGCGTCAGGGGCGTAAGTGCCTTGCTGTCTGATAGTCCAGGTAGTTGCCGGAGCGGTCCTTCTCAGTTCATACCACCTTACACCGGCATGGTCAGTGCCATCCACATCAACTGTATGACAGCAGACAATGGATTCATACGTGCCAAAATTCCGGTATTGGGGTACATTCATAATTACCGTTGAAATGGCGCATAACTTCATGGTTGTGCCGGGCTGTGTGATATTGTCCCATCCGTTCGAAAACTGACTGTCGAAAGGTGTTACAGCCAATTGCTGGGTACGGTTAAAGGTGGAATTGGTGAGCGTGGTCCAGTCAACGGCCAGTTCATACAACCAGAGTTGATCTGCTCCGCCTCCGATGCCGTCATCATTGAAAGCAATAAAAGTTCCCGGAGTACCTGCAGGAGCCGCAGGTCCATCATTATCAACAGGTGGTACTACAACAACCCCCGTTCCCGGTCTGTAGGGGTTATCGAAAGCGACCATCCGGGCAGTTCCGCCGATGAGCATCTGTGCACGCTCAAATACATATATATCATTTCCGGTAGTTGGCTGAGTGTTCGTGCCCATATAATAACCATCACGCCAAACGGCCATTTTTTCATAGTCGGGCATATCAACCACATCAAAAGAATATTGGTACCAGGTTCCTGTGGGGTCATTGGTGCTTGAAACTGCAATCAGCATATAGTCATTCGTTCCGCTCACCGAAAATTCAACAGCAACCCACCTGTTGGCCTGCTCATCGTACAATACCAGCGGATCTCCGTCATTGTTGGCAGCTCCTGTAACACTTCCAAAGAGGAGGTTCATGTTCGTGGGGCCAGCCAGAAGGGTTCCTGTTTTACTATAAATGGCATAGGTTGTGTTTACTGTCTGCATATAATGGTTAGGTCCGGCGGTTCCGTTGCAGTCGGGCGGGTAATAAGGTGATGACTGGCCTTCAAAATTCTGAAGCGGAGCCCTGCTTGCGGCAGTATTGTCCCCATTGTTTTGTTGCCATGCCTGATCAGGTCCCTTTGGCAATGCTGTTGAAGCAAAATCGTATGTGGGTACGGTCCATTTTGTGTTTTTCCCTTTTTTCTTTGCTTTTGCCTGCATCAGCAGATAATCTTCTTTCGACATCGGGGGGATATCTTTTAAAGGTTGGCTTACACCAACAAATTCACCCGTGATAATGGTTTTTGGTTTTACGGGTATGTCCTGAGCCTGCACTGTGGCTAGGCATGATAACAGCACGAAAATGAAAAGTAAAGATAAAGAGTTCTTCATAGAGTGGCAATTTGAGTGATTACAAGTTGATAACCGGATTATTTTTTTTGTCAATAGGTCAGATGAGTGGCACAAATGTAACCAAATCTTTCCATCTAATAAGCAAATGAGTAAAACTTCTCGTCCCGTGAATACAGCAAACCAGTAATATAACCAGATGGTTTAAGTGTAAACAGTCCATTTGGCAAGAAGTTTGTCAAGGCGGAAAGATAGTGACCACAAGTATCAACAATGCACTTATTTTATTAGCCGCATAACTTCAACAATATTATATGACAGGCAGCAGGGTTTGATTCTGAAGAATATATCTGAGCAACTGATATGTAATCGTTTAAATAAAAAGCTGTATATTTGCTGTTAGATGCCTGTTGCCAATTACCTTTAATAAAAAACAGAATGAACCAGCTTTTATCAATACAAACCTTTGAGAACATCCTTCCGGAATACCGGCAAACACCTATTGGACTCCTTTTGGAATATCACAATCTTAACAGGTCATTTGATGCTTACGACAAGGCACAGCTTTTAATAGGAATGTGTATGGATAACCGCAAACATTTGCACATACCTGACAATTTCGCTTTTATCATTCGTGCGGGAGGTGCCAACCTGCGCTACAGCGAGTTTAAAGTGTCATATGCCATAGCAGTCGGACAAATCAA
>CAZKCK010000286.1:0-4706 GCA_964550695.1 uncultured Bacteroidales bacterium
CGGGAATAGCCCCAGTTGTTCACCTGGCTGAAGCTCCAGAAGGCGGAATTCTCCGACCAGGCGATCATCGATCCGTTGCCCCTGGCGTAGCTTTTCGGAATTTCCCTGATGCCGCAATACATGGGTGCATACACGCAACCGTCGGCATCGTCAACCCCGAACCAGTAGATGCCGCCGATGGGATCGGGCAGCCAGTTGCGCGATTGCGCTACAAAACTGTAACCGGTTTGCTGGGTGGCAATGGCCCGTTCACACAGGTACATGACACTATCGACCGTAAATTCCATCGGGCGCCAGCGGTATGGAGCATGAAAAGGGCCGGCGCCAAGGTCGTAACGCATGTCAAGCGGCGTATCTTCGTAATGGTCGCGCATGGCGGCCATGACATCCCTGAGCGTTACCGACGAGTCAGGTTTCACCCACAATGGCAGCCGGTTTGAAACATACCCGTTTGGATTCGCTGATCCATCATCGAAACCGGGCTGGCGAGCAAATTTTCCCAGGGCATACTCTGTGTAACTTTGGTTATCACGAATTGCACGGTTCACCTTCCTGAAAAACGACCACACCCGTGCATCGCAGAAACGGGCGCCCCCGAAACTCAACGGGTTGTAAACATCCGAAAAGCTGAAATCGGCGTCATTGCCCTTGTAAAATCCGTGAGCTTTGGCAAAGCTGGTGACATCCGGGGAATGATAGACAGCCTGTTTGAGATCATTCCAGTCGTTTGATTTCTGAAACGGGAAGGTGGTGATCCTCGCCTGGTTGGCGTGGCCGCTCACATAGCCGTCAGGAATGAGGCGGGCAACCCACACGGCGCCTTTTTCATACTTCCCTTTCCCGATGATCTCCATGATCCAGGCCTCATTCGCGTCGGAGATGGAAAATGATTCTCCACCGGAACCATAACCATATTTTGCAACCAGTTCCGTGATGACCCGGATCAGTTCCCTGGCAGTTTTTGAACGTTGCAGCCCGATTTTCATCAGTGAGCCATAATCCAGGAAAGATCCCGGCTGGCTTGCCAGCGAATCCAGCCCGCCGAAGGTCGTTTCGCCGATCGCTACCTGATGCTCGTTCATGAACTGGATCACGGAGTACGTATGCGGAACCTCGGGAATGGTCCCCATGAACTTCCCGCTTTCGTAATGATATACCTCGCACACATCGCCGGGTTTGTGATCGGCGGCAGGAAAAAAGTCGATGGTGCCATAACGGGTGTGCGAATCGGCCGCATAGGTGATCATCACCGAGCCATCCTTGCTGGCGCCTTTGGTAATGATGAGGTTGGTACAGGCAAAAGAGGATGAAAATTCTGCGGCAGACAGGAAAAACAGGATCAGCAGTAAATGAATTCTGGTCATAGGAAAGTTCGATAAGCAGTGTGGATTATTCTAAATCAAGTATTATTTTCAAGTTCTTTTTTAAAACCGGTATGGTTTCAGATGGTGCAATACCAAGCTTTTTAATCAGTCTTTTATTATCAATTGCACGAGTCTGATCCACCATAATATCACAGGCTTCATTTAATCCACAACATCCTTTCTTTAGATGGACTCGTAATATTTCACTGTCTTTTTGGACATTTGTAGTAAAAGGACAGATAATTGACGATGGATGATGCTTGTTTAAGAGATCCGTTTGCACAACGATAACGGGTCTGATTTTACCGGGCTCTGTTCCTTTTGTCGGATTTAGATCGGCGATCCAGATTTCATATTGTTCAGTCTTCATAATCAATCAATTCAAATTCATGAAGAACATTTAATGAATCATCCTCAACCAGTTTGGATTCCTGTTCCAATTTGGAGGCTAACATTTTTCTTTTCTGCATTTTGTTATAAAAGTCAAGTGCATCGTTGATATACCTGTTTCGGGATTTTTTAATATGACTGATAACCTGTTCGGTTTCAGAAAAAACCGAATCATCTAATTTTAAAGATAGTGTTTTCATTTGTTCCCTTTGTTTTATATCACAAAGGTATATACTAAGCAGGAATACTCCAAATATTACTTTCTTTACTCAGAACGCATAACGGGTGGCGCTATGACAAGTGCATCAAATATTTTATTGATTCTTTTCGAAAATATATATAAAGTCTTGTGATTGTGGCTTATAATTATTCAGTTGTTCACGAACTTTCAATGAGGAAAATTTATTTGGGAAAACATCGCAGAGTCCAACCAATCTGTAGTTCTTGTTAATGTATTCGTTTGCCCATTTGAAAATAAATGTTTCCGAATTTGGTCTTATTAACCACGACTTATCTATGTTTATAAAAAGTATGTATTTGGGTTTGTTTACTTCAATTTCCTTAGCCATTTCTTTTTGCATTGAAAGAGCATAAGAGTGTAATTCAACAAGGTTATAGGTGTAAATATACCCTGTGGCAGAATATCTGTTGGCATAAAAGCAAATTTGTGGTTCAGAGCCAAGCACAGCTATTTTATCATCCTTAGTTGTATTCTGTTTCAGAAATTCGGCTATTTTAATTGATTCAACAAATGGATTTGAGCCATAAACTCGTTTGCCTAATATTTTAGGATTTTGTTTAAACAAAAAATCTGCGTTCGCTTTAATTCCAGTACCAATTAAAATTATAAATACTAAAAAACTAACATATACAAGGTATGGCCTTTTTAACTTATTTATAAAAAAATTGTTAAAGAACTCGAAGAAAACTGCAATTAATAAAGCTACAGCAGGTAACAATGCTATAAAATAATGTGCTCGAAAATAAAAACCGGGTATTATAGTTAAAAATGAAAACAACAAAAATGAAAAAACTAAAATTTTATTTTGTCTCGATGCTTTATTAATAAAAATTAAAGGAATTCCAATTAGTGAAACTACCCATAGAGCAATATATCCCACAGATGAATAATTTGCAGTTATAGAAATTAAGCCCATTTTAAACATGTTGAGACCTTCTGAAACAGGCACTTGATTGCCATATTTTGAAAGATATTCTACTGTCCAAAACCAAAATTTGTCGAAATCGGCAAAAAAATAAAAATAAAGAAACATAATAAGAACAGGAACTGCAAAGCCTAAAAAAAAGATAGTAAGGTGTTTTAACAGACTAAATAATGGTTTAAGATTAAACTCCTTAGTAATTATAACAGTAAAACCAAAGAATACAAAGAATAGTCCTGATTGTTTGCAAATAAAGGCAAGAGAAAAGAAAACACCTGAAATAAAATACTTAAACAATTTATTTTTTTCACTTTTATATAATTGAAAAATAACGTATATCCCAAGCAATGCAAAGAAGATTATAAAATGGGTTGCGTGAGCAGCATGAGCTAATAAGGTCCAAGATGTACCAATAATTCCGAATGAGGCAGTTGAAATTACAGCTCCTATCTTTGAAACAAAATTCCTTGAAATTAAAAACACCAAAAACATAGAAGCTATAGTAATACAAGTTAGTCCTATATGAACGCCCACTATTGACTCACCAAAAACCCCCATGATTATCGCATACATATAGTATGTTCCAGGAAGTTTCATATTGTAAGCTAAGGTATAAGGAGGATGTCCATCCAAAATAAGCTTGCCCATATAGGCATATTCGCCTTCATCTCGCTCAAATGGGAAAGAGAGCAAATGTATTCTTGCGATCAGAACAAAAAGTACTGTAATCCCAAGTAAAATGAAAATAAACTTATCATTATCGAAAAGGTTTAAATGAAGTTTATCCGTCTTTGTATTAATCTGTTTTAAATTTGATTTTTTTACCTTTTTATTCATTTGAATTTATTTGAACATTAAACAAAATTAAAGAGGACTGCTTTCATTAATTACCGCCAAAGATTTGCTGCCGCCAAACCTCGCCTATCATTCCTCAAAGTCAATTATTATTTGAATCGAGGGGTGATTGCATATTTTAGTCTTAGCAGATCTTTGGAACGGTTTGATTTTTTCTTGAATTTTTTATTATAATGCATGTTTCTGAGAATATACCGGTGTATATCCGGCTTCAGCATACACGAGCTGTATGTTATGACAAATGTAGGCATATTCCGACTTAACAAAAAACATAAAATAGTTTCAGTGAACCGGTTAACTTTACCAAAAATTTCATCCATGAAAACAATGTTATACCATCCGGAAATTCCGCATCGCAAAACCAGCAAGGTGATGAATGGTCTTGTTGCAGCCATCCTGCTGATCCTCCTTATGGGAGGCCAGTCCCGGGCCCAGGATACCTTCTCCATCGTCGCTGTCGATACCCTGACCGGTGAAATCGGCAGCGCCGGCGCTTCGTGTGTTACTTCAAGCCCCTCCTATCCGCATGGGGCTGCCATTTTGAGCGATGTGATCCCCGGCATTGGCGCGATCCACACTCAGGCCGCCTGGCTCAGTGCAAACCAGGTCAATGCCCATAACCACATGATGGCCGGCGAATCGCCCCAGCAGATCATCGCCTGGCTTGTTGCGCATGACGCACAGGGAAACCCGTCGACCCGGCAATACGGCATTGTCGATTTCCGGAACAATACGCCGCGTGCTGCTGCTTACACCGGGAACAATTGTTCGAACTACAAAAACGATACGGCCAATATTTTTTACGCCATCCAGGGCAACATCCTGCTGGGACAGAGCATCATCGATTCGATGCAGAACCGGTTTCTCAACACGCAGGGAACGCTGGGCGACAGGCTGATGGCTGCCCTGCAGGGAGCCAAGGTGATCGGTGCCG
>CAZKCK010000287.1:0-4663 GCA_964550695.1 uncultured Bacteroidales bacterium
TATATCTGGACCACAGGAGCTACAACGGAAGACATCGGAAGTCTTGGCCCGGGTATCTATGGCGTGAGCGTGACAGATATGCATGCCTGTGCACAAACAGGATTATGGACCATTACCGAACCACCGCCAATTACACTGGCTGCAGTGATTACTCCGCCCAGCTGCCATGGGGCCTATAACGGCAGCATTGACCTTTCAGTCATGGGCGGCACATCACCATATACGTATATCTGGACCACAGGAGCTACAACGGAAGACATCGGAAGTCTTGGCCCGGGTAACTATGGGGTAATTGTTACGGATATGAATTCCTGTACACAAAACGGATCATGGACGGTGGGAGAAGGTCCGGTATGCCCGGTCATTTACATACATGATGTGGTAACTGGGTTCAGTTGTTATGACGCAACACAAACGGTGTATGTGGCAGGGCCTCCGCCTGATTACCCGACTACATTCTATGTAATGGAAGGTGGACATGCCATCGTTATCGCTGGACAAAATATCATCTATTATCCGGGAACAAGGGTGTTTTATGGAGGTTATATGAGGGGATACATTGCCCAGAATGGTCCGTGGTGCGGCACACAGGCTGAATCAATGGTCGCAGTGCCCGAGGCACTCACAGAGATCTTTGCAGTCACGGAAAAACCATTCTTTACAATCTACCCTAACCCGACCACCGGTGCATTTTCACTGGTGCTTAAAGATGCAGATGTATCTGCGAACCTCAGAATCGAAATATATGGCATGAGGGGTGATCGTTTACTGTCCGCCGGGCTGAGTGGAATGAATAAATATGATTTCTCACTTGCAGGAAAGCCGAATGGAATTTATTTCATCCGGGTAGTAACTGGTAAGTACACTGGAACAGTCAAGATTATCAAACAATAATAATCATAGCACTCATTCCTTATGGCTTCGGGTGCCGCTATCCGGTTTTTGAACATTGGTTTTAAACAGGCAAATTAATATTCTAACATTAAAAAATGGAAATTATGAAAACTTTAAACCCAAAATTATTGAATTTCAAAGGCCTCCTGACGCTTTTATTAGCAATTTTTCTTTGCTCTTCCCTATTCTCTTACGGTGGGCATAATTGTGCAAAAATAAAGGTTTTGTCATATAAACGCTGTTGGCTTGAAGGTCATGTCATCAAATGGGGGTGGCAATATCAACCAGGTCAGAATATCTGGAAGTGGATAAAGTTAGATTGGGAGTTTCAGCAACAGTATGGTACAAATCCATGTGTTAACATTTCAAGGTTTAAACCTTACGCAGAAGTGAGGGGTTGCTGCACTTATAACGGAGGTTGGAGTGGTGTTTGCTATGGAAGGACCAATTGGCATGGATTTCCGTTTCAATGGTATAATTACCAGGCCGGCGAGGAATTTATTGCTGATACGATTCCTCCCGTTGAAGGTGTATCCAGGGCGGAGGTTAATTTTCAAACGACTGTTACAAACGGACCGGGCAATACGGTTATTTTAACCCTGGGCAATTTCTCCGGCAGCCTGCGGGCAACAGCCGGCTCCTGGCATGGGACATCATGCGCAATGATCGGGTTCCAGGCACCACCGACATTTGATTCGGCCTCGATCTTTAACTATACAATTCCTCCCGGTTCCATACTCTTTTCAACAGGTTTCCGGATCGAACACGGGACCCCAATTTTTATGCCGCCATTTACAGCGTCTGATTTTGTTGTTTCCACCCAACCTGATTCAAGTGGCACCACGGTGCTCCAGATTGTACCTGTTGCGGGTCTAATCAAGTCATTTACAGTTGCCGGAAACGACAGCACGGTATTTATGAAAACACAACTTGGGGCAGGTTATGGACACTACAATAACAGTGCTATTACAACACCTTCAGTTATTCCAACATTAACAGAATGGGGGTTGATCCTTTTAGCTGTTTTGTTAGTTGGATCCGGCACTGTTTACATTGTAAGGAGGCAGCGGAGGTTATCCCTGACCCAATGATGCGTTTCACTGATGTTACAAACTGATTCTTAAATGTGAAACCTGGCAACCTATGGGACATCTAAAAAAGAAAAAAGTTCAGATTAAAGATAAACCCAAATTCTCGTTCATTGCATTTGCCTATACCCATTGGTTTCAGAAATGGCCTGTTTTGTTATTTATCCTGGGTTTTTCTGTACTGATGATCCTGTTTTATGCCTTCTGGCTGTCAGATTTCTTTCAGGGGAACATTCATCCCGCTATTGTTTCGACTAACGCCAGGTTGTCGAGTTCTATCCTGAATCTCTTCGGCATGGGGACCATGGCAATGAATGAGATGATTTATTCCTGTTACTTTTCAATAAGCATTGCCCGCGGTTGCGATGCGGTGGAAGCCATGGCGCTGTTCGCAACTGCGCTGCTGGCTTTCCCCGCGAAATGGAAATTCAAACTTCCCGGTTTTTTCGCGGGAATTGCCATCCTGTTTGCCCTCAACATCCTGCGGATTATTTCGCTTTTCCTTATCGGGCTTCATTACCCGAAGGAATTTGAGTTTATGCATGTGGAAGTCTGGCAGGCCCTCTTCATCATTTTTGCGGTCGGTTTATGGATATTCTGGATCAAGTGGGCAAGGAAAGAGGAGGTACAGCATGCTGCAAAGTAAAACCTTGTTTCTGTTCCTTCTCAAAGCACTCCTTATTTACGGGATTCTTTCTGCCCCTTTTTCCTTTTACGATGAAGCATATGGCGTTTTTTACCGAAAAGTAGCCGGAGTTTTCTTCACCAAATTCCGTGACAACGGCGCAGTAAAGTTCAGGGCCTGGAATGAACCTGCAACGACCCGTGTAAATGTGGGCAGTTATGCCATTGTGAACCCCAACGGTACTTTCCGCACCACTGCCGTGAATATCAACACACGTTACACGGGCTATATTCCTACTATTCTGCTGATCGCTCTGGTTCTGGCCTCCCCGGTTCCCTGGAAACGAAGGCTGGTCGCCCTGGTTGCAGGTCTGACCCTGGTGATGCTGTTGATCATGTTCAAACAATGGATCGCTTTATTGTGGCTTTGCGAACAGACACCATGGTTGCAGTTAACGGATTTCACAAAAACAGGCGAAAAGTTACTGGGCTTTACCAATACCGTTATCTCTGTATCAGCCGGCACGGTTCTCTATTTTGTCGTAGCAATATGGATACTGGTCACCTTCAGGGTAGAAGATTTCAAAATACAGAAAGAGCAGCGAAAAATAGCCTGCTGACGAATTGGCAAATAAACTAAAGAGACGGAACAACAGGAAAATAATTCTTAACAATTATCAAGATGAAAAAGATTTTAGGAATATTGCTTCTCGGGCTTTTAGGCACTGAATCATTTGCACAATGGTCGACGAACGGACCTAACATTTATTTCCTTGGAGGCAATGTTGGCATCGGAACTTCTGCTCCTGTCCATAATATGCACATTGTCGGCATGACGGGGGCACCCTCTATTAAACTTGAAAATCAAAGCCCGCTATTCGGGTGTCAATTAATTATGACTGACAACAATACGCCTGTTCCTTCCGACTGGAGGTTTAAGACAGCCTCGGGCGGCCAGTTCCGGATACGGGATGAAAAAAAAACTTCTGATGTCCTGATTTTTGAACAGCGTGCAGTGACATCCGCCCCAACAGCGCTTTATCTTAAAAGCACCGGTGAACTTGGAATCGGGACAAACACGCCGACTCAAAAGTTAGATGTAGCCGGCTCAGTCAGGGTTCAAACGCTTTCCCCGTTGTCGTCGCCCCCTCAGTTAGTCTGCGCCGATGCCACAAATGTTTTATCAGGTTTCCCCTTTCCAGCGAACGCAAATGTTTTTTTAAATGGTTCAGGTGCGTTTTCTATACCACCGAGTGGCAGTGATGCCGATTGGTTTGATATAATAACCCACCTGCCTTCCACGAACATTTATAACAACATTTACACCTTTGGAAATGTTGGAATTGGAACAAGTTCCCCGTCGCAAAAACTAGATGTTGCCGGCTCAGTGAGGGTTCAAACGCTTTCATCTTTATCGTCGCCCCCTCTGCTGGTCAGTGCCGATGCGACAGGTGTTTTATCAAGTCTAGCCTTTCCATCTACACCAAACGTCAATGTGTTTTTAAATGGTGCCGGCGGATTTACCGCACCCCCGGGAGGTGATGCCGATTGGCATGATATACTGACCGATCTGCCTCCCACAACCCTGTATAAAAATATTTACACCTTTGGAAATGTTGGAATTGGAACAAGTTCCCCGGTCAAGCGGGTTCACATTTCAAGTATCGGAAACAACGATGGGCTAAAACTAACACCGAGAGGTGTCAGTTTAACAGGCTCCTGCATCTACCTGGATGCCAGTCAAAACAATGTACTGGGAAGAGACTTTTTAATTATGTCCACAGGAATTGGAAATGAGCAATCCGATGTAGGACAGTTCAAGGGTCAATTGATTTTTCGCGATCTTGATAATTTTTATGACATTGTGAGGATGGATGGCAATTCATTAAATGTTGGGATCGGGAACATCAACCCGGCGAGCCAATACAAACTTGATGTTGACGGGGATATCCATGCCTATGGAAGTATAAATATCACCGGTACTTACACCGGAAGTGATTCCACCCTTAAAAAAAACATCAGCAACATCACCAATGCACTTGGCACGATCGGCCAGC
>CAZKCK010000288.1:0-4650 GCA_964550695.1 uncultured Bacteroidales bacterium
TGTTTATTTGGAAATGCCCAAGTTTAATAAGAGCGTTGATGAACTTGAGACTCGTTTCGATAAGTGGCTGTACGTGATAAGGAATTTAAACAAACTCGACCGTATCCCGGATACCCTGAGGGAGCAATTATTCAACAAATTGTTTGAGACTGCTGAAATTGCAAGATTTACACCTGAACAGGTCCGTTCGTATGAAGACAGCCTGAAATATTACAGAGACTTAAAGAACTCATTGGATACAGCAAGGGAAGAGGGGAAATCAGAAGGGAAAATCGAAGGGAAAATTGAAGGGAAAATTGAAGGGAAAATTGAAATAGCTATCAGGGCACTGAAAAAAGGACTTTCAATCATTGAAGTAGCAGAATTGACCGGGTTCACAGAAACCGAAATCAAAAATATAAAATCACACATTTAATTTCAAACCGATAAACTTATTAAATCATCACCTGGATTCAATTAATAGCTTATCCGTCACGAAGAAATACAAACCGCCCCCCTATAAAAGGAGGGCAGCAGTTTAGTAAAATTATGATTTTGAAGCTATCCCGCTTCTATCATAGATAGTCCTGAGGGGGATTTATTTGGAACCCAATGAAAAGATTCCGTTCAAATTTCAAAAGGCTTCGTGCATTTGGGCAAAAGGCACCGTCCAAATTTTAAAAAGCCTCGTGCATTTGTGCAAAAGGCCCAATGCATTTTATCATCAGGGAATAATCTTCGATACAAAGGCAGCCGAATTATTATCGAGCAGTATCATATCAAGGGCGTCAACCGAACCATCACCGTTGATATCCTCTGACAGATAACCGGTTGCAAATGCTGCCACCTGGTTGTCGACGTCTATCATATCGAGGCCATCCACCGCACCATCGGCATTGGCATCACCGGCATAGAAGGCAAATATGCCACCCATGTCAATCATATTGTCGCCAAAAGCCTTTGAAGCAAAGTCAGAAAAATCGTAATCAGCAGTTGCCAGGGCAAATGAAACCGGAACGGCACTCCAAGTTTCAACACTATTCCGGTGTAAAACTGCAATATAATAATCACCTGCCAATGCTCCTGAGATCGTAGCCGAAGCTGTACCATCGGTGTTCAGATCAGCAGTTACCGCTGATCCGGCAGCATCAAACGGACTAAAGGATTCATGAAGTTGTACGTATATCTGGTCGGCGATGGTCGGGCCCCACTGTGGCAAGCCTGTATTACCGTCAACGGCAGGGTTCATCACTCCTGATCCGGCATATAAACCTTCGAGGAACAGCGTAAGGTTCAGGGTTTTCCCGGGACCGGAAGAAAACTGGTAACATCCCATATCAGGTGGGTTGGTAATCGGGTTGCCTTCAAGGTCATAAATAATTCCCCAGATATATGATCCAAGATTGTCAAGTGCAGCCTGATAGGTATGTAAATCGGTTGAAGAAACAAATGCGGGATCAACTGATACCGAATTCAGGTCATCATACAACCATGCCTGCCAGGCGGGCAGATCATCCAGATCAGTGCTCTCCCATCTGGCCATAGGTACTGATGCCGAGTACAGATCGTTAAAATCAGATGACCACACCGAGGGCAGTGTATAAATTGAAATTGCATAATGTTTCCCGGTGCCGCCTGCTGCTCTTTTGTTTGAAAAGATATTGTTCTGCAGGTACAATTCACTGTAGGTTGCCGAAGAAAATGCATGGGTGGATGAGGTGGTGGTTGCAGGTCCGGATATGGAAACAGTATTGTAATAAAACTCAGAGGAGTATTCTCCCATTGCCCTGATACCATACAGTACAGGATCAATAGCAGCACCACCATCCAATGAAATTGAGTTGTTGGCAAACACATTGTTGAACATGCTGCTACCGGTTTGCTCGTAAATCCCTGTGATTTCAGGAAAGAGACCGGGATTTTCGGCTCCTGTATTCAATATTCTGTTCCGCTCCACATTTGCAGAACTGGTGTAAATACCGATAAAATGCGGTGGACCATCAACAGCCGAAAGTGTAATATTGCTGATGATATTGTTGTCAATGGCAGATTTATCCCATGAGCTGCTTGCATAAATGCCAAACGATTCGCCAGTCCCGTTGATTTTAATGGAGTTTGGCACAGTCAGGCTCCCAATCAGGTTTCCACCATTCTTGCCAATTTCAGCCTTCCCTCCGGTTAGTCTTATGCCTGTAAAGAACAGATAACCATAGGTGGGATCAAGTTCAATGCTGATATTCTGAATAACATTGTTAAAGACCTTGGTTGGCGACGGGGCACTTGCCCGTTCATCATTCTTGCTTGATCCTGAACTCAGTTCCAGATAAATGCCTGTAAAGGTTGTAAAGCCTGTATGGATAAATTTTGTGCCTCCGCACATAGGTGACTGGCCGCCAATATAATTCCCGCTGATCAATGGAGTGGCTGAGCCTCCCACATAAATGGCAGCTTGTTCCTGATCTGAAGGTACCGGCAGGTCATAAAACAAACTGTTGTTGGCTATCCTGCTTCTTCCGAGTACATATTGAAATCGGATTCCTTTTGAGATCCAGTTATAAATGTTATTATTTATAATCTTCAGACTGTCGGCCTGTTGCACCCATGCAAAAATACAATTTACCGGTGAGCCTGTGAAACCGCCCCTTGAATCGCGTATTTCGTTGCCTGAAATTGTAAGGTTCAAGGTATTCCACGCCTGTAAAGTGATCACACCACTAAATTCACTCTGCACATTTCCTTCAATAACACAGTTGACCAATTCACCTTCATAACATCTAGTATTAAATGCAATTGTAGCCTCTGCCCCACCTGCAAACGGGTCACCTGAATTTCTGAATAACAGGCTTTTTGCAGGTCCGCCATCAATAAATATCCTTTGCGCACCATTAAAACGAATCAGCGGTTCATACTGTGATGAGCCCCAGATGGTTTTGCGGAGTGAGTTGTTTGGTTGAATGGTTATTTTATAATTCCCCGGGCCTTCTTCAAGCCATTCTGAGAGCGAATAGGTACCATCTTCCTGAAGGTCGGTGATAATTGTTGCGGTAACATCGCAGGTAAGTGCGCTGCCGGCTACGGCTTCAAAAAATCCACCTGCGGCTGTAAGGGTGGGGAAATCACCACCTGAACCTATTGTGTAATCACCACACATGATTGATAAAATCCTGTAAAAACTCAACGATAACGGAGGCACAGCACATGCAGGCGGGTTGCTGGTAAAACCTGATGCTCCATCGGGATAAGCCGCTACATTGGGAATGGTAGCATTATCCTGCGCAACAACATAATATTCAACAATATCGCCCGGTACTACCCCAGATCCAAATGTAAACGAGTACGTTTCCGGGCCCTCATACACGCCGGTACTGGCATTGATCATTCCTCCGTTAATCCTCCAGTATAACACCGGCAATCCTGCTCCTGCTACCGGAATTCCGCTGGCATCATTCATACCCACATACAGGATTTGTGGATCAGTGCTGGTAGTATTCATCAAATCAGAATAATAAATTGTGGGAGGAGTAATATCAGGTTTCTTGCCTGCAAATTCATCAGAACCCACATCAGGAGCAGAAGCCGGAAAGGCAACGTTATCCGGATATCCGGAATTGGGATAGCGGGGTTGTGCATCGATGTCAGACGTGATAACTACCGGGTAATTGATGATATCGCCGCCACTTTCACACAATGTTTCAACACCCGGATTGATATGTAAATTGTAGGGATGGGCTGAAACATTTACAAAAGGTGGATTTTCACTGAACGATTGCAGTTCACGCAAACCTGAACCACCACCGGCAGTTCCCATATATGCCTTGTAGTCAGTAATAGTTTGAAAAGAGTTGGTTCCATCACTGAAAATAAGGTTATCATGGCCCGGAATTCCAGCATAGTAATCGTTATAGGAAGACCATAATGAATAATAGGTTAACACATCATTGTTGCGGCGGTATGCTACGGTTTTTCCTGTGCCTGAAGGCACTGAAACATTTTCAAAGATATTATTCTTCAACTCAAGTCTCAGATTGCTGAAAGCATAAATGGCAGAACTGCTAAAATCGCCTGTTGTAGTACTGGCCGCATCAAGGTACACGGTATTGTAATAAGCATAGAAATATGGATTGGCCCATCCTTCATCAAAGTACATCCCGACCGCTGGCTGTGCACCGTGTGCATTTGGTGTATAAATGCCTGCAATAGTATTATTATAAATATAGTTGTAGTAGCAATCTTTTACATATAGGCCATAGCTGGTACCATTGTCGGTCTCGTTTACAATATTTGAAATTGAATTATTGTAAACAACGTTGAAATTACTCTGATACAAGCGCATACCATAAACTGAAACGGGTGCTGTAACACTCGGGCTACTGCCAATATTGTAAATGGTATTGTTGTAAATTTTCTTCAGGGTTGATGTATTCCCGTTATCAAAATAACCTGCCACATATCCGCTGTAATCGCAGTTGCTGTTGTCAGCATAAAGATCATGTATCTGGTTATCATAGCAGTTTACATTCCCAACCATCCCCTGAATTATTCCGTACAGATATGCATGTGCAAAACCACTACCATTCGGGTCGGTTATTGAATCCTGAAAAATTGTATTGTTATGAACATCCACATTTGAACACTCAAACACAATATTTGCCATAATCCCTCCACCCGTGA
>CAZKCK010000289.1:0-4643 GCA_964550695.1 uncultured Bacteroidales bacterium
AGGATCGCCCGGGGTTACCCAGGAAGCTCCGGGAAAGTTTCCTGTCAGATAAACCTGGTCGGTGCCCGGAACAAATCCTTCGGCCGTGGACATGTCAACATTGAAGGTTACCGTGAATCCTGAAGGTGCCGGGATAACCGCGAGTGTTCCCGGAATTCCCTCTCCACAGTCATTTGACGGAGTTACAACTATATCGCCTGATCCACTTCCAACGCTTACAGTCACTAAGTTTGTTGTGCCACCAGCTGTCTGAACCCATCCTGACGGGAAAGTCCATGAATATGAAACACCTGCTACATTCACCACGGAATAGTTCTGGCTGGTGCCTTCCTGCGGATTGGCCGGCCCTGAAATAGCACCGGGCTGATCGGGGCCGCTTCGTGTTTGAGTAATGATCATATATTGTGCCGGGCCTGAACCCCAGCCATTTGAAGGCGTAACCAGAACCAACCCTGTTGCAGTTCCGGCAGTGACTGTTGCAGAACTGGTGGTTCCGCCGGCAGTTATCGCCCAGCCTGCAGGAAACTGCCATGCATAGGCTACCCCGGGCACATTGGTTACACTATATATCTGCGATGAGCCAATGCAGGGGGTGGCGGAACCGGCAATCGGCCCCGGTTGCAAAGGAGCTGTTCCTGTCAATGCCATGCGAAATACAGGTGCACCCTCCGTTTGCATAGAATTATTTGCAAACAGGTAGTTACCCGAAACATACAGTGAGGTTGCATTGGGGGGGATTGAAAAGCCCTGATTCACCGGTGTCCAGCTGTTTCCGTTGTCAGTGGATTTGTAAATTCCGGATTTTGTTCCGGCATATAAATCGGTTCCGTTAAAGACCATTGAACCTATATCAAGGTTCCCTAATCCTGCGTTTACCTGTGTCCAGCTGATTCCATTATCCCCGGAGCGGTATATTCCGGTTGCCAATAGCGACGGATTATCAAATGAATTGGTCGTACCTGCAAAAAGATACATTCCATTGGTAACAACAGAACGGACCGGAAGGTCTCCCCAGGGTGCAGTCAGTGCACTCCAGTTTGACCCATTATCTGAAGATTTTAACACTCCGCTCAGGTGTGTGCCGGCATACAGGTTTGTTCCGTCGTTGGTCATTGACAGAATTGAACTGAACCCGCCAGTGGCTCCTGTAAAGGTGCATGCTGTCCATGTATCACCATTATCATTGGAATAAAAGATAAAATCACAGCAGGTAATTTTGGCGAAAAGGGTTGATCCCATTGAGTCAAAGCTCGTAAGTGTACCCATTTCATAAAGTTGCTGCCAGGTTACGCCATTATCCGCTGACCGGTAAATCCAATTATTCAAATACAGAAAAAGATAGTTGTTAAATAAGAAGGGGGTCCCCGCCATATTTCCTATGTTCCAGGTGGCACCTAAATCGCTTGAGCGGTAATAAAAACTGGCCATCACTCCACCCTGAGTTGAGGCAAATAAATCTGTTCCGCCTGCTGAGGAAATTGCTGTAACGATCAATCCCAGCATACCCTGGTTTGAAGCAGTCCATGTTGCGGTATTATCGCTGGAAATATAAACTCCTTTGTTGGTGGCGGAGAAAATATCAGCGCCGCTTTGAAAGAGTTTACCAAATACCAGGTCTGCCGGAATAACAGTTTGAAGCGACCAGCTGATTGTACCGCTGTTATTTGATCGGAAAATGCCTGCACTGGTGCTGATATAGACATAGGTATCCTTAACAAGCAGGGAAATAACGGATACATTACCACTTGAAGGCAATCCCGCGATCTCCCGGGTCCAGGTTGTGCCATTGTTGATCAAACGGAAAACACCCTGCCCGCTCGTTCCTGCAAAAACATCCGTACCACTTACCGCCAGTGAACCAAAGGTTCTCGAATTCAGTTGGGTAGTAGTGCCTAACCCGGTATTTACCGTTGTCCATGTAAGTCCGTTATCCGTTGAACGAAAAATCCCTTTTTTATACGTTCCCGTGTAAATAGTTGAACCATTGAGCGCGAATGAGCGGATATCCGGCACAGCCGGGGGAACAATCCCCTGGAATCCTGTATTTTGCGACACCCACGTCAATCCATTATCTGTTGAAACATATAAACCAGATGCTCCGCCTGCAAACAAATCAGGTCCAACGCTATAAAGAACGTTGGGGATATATTGCCCGGGATAACTGCTTGCTGACCATGTATCACCATTGTTGGCAGAATAGTAAACACCCAACTGGGTTGAGGCAACCACATATGAACCGCTCACGGCCAGTGCAGCGATATCCTTCCCCATACCTGCGGTGCTCAATCCTGTATTAACAGCCATCCAGTTTGCTCCATGATCGGCTGACCGGAATATTCCCTTGCTGAAGACACCCCCGGGGGAACCGGCAAAGAGATAATTGCTGTTTTCACTGAAGCATTGAATGGGGCCGCCATACGGGCCGTTGGTTGGCTCCCATGATTGTGCAGATAATGCTCTTATTCCAAAGTAAAAAATCATTAAAACACTGAACAGTACTGGAAAATTTAGATTTTTTTTCATAAATGCTGGTTTGTTAATGATTAAATTGATGTATTATGGTTTGTCGGAATCAGGAGATTTCTTGTGAACACCTTCGGTGGCGGACATGTGTAAATCAACACCGGCAATTTTCTGTAAAACAGATCTTTGCAGCGCCAGCTTTCTAATGTACTTTTCATTTTCCGCAACATTATCTGAATCTTCAATGGAAACAAGGTTAACCGGTTCAACCGGAGGGTGATTTTTCTTTGCCATTTGCCACAGTGGATTTATCTGCAAATATGACCCGCCCAGTTGCCCCACACAAATATTCTACCCCTACAAAGTAGTTACCGGGGACAATAATTATCCCTACATTTTATGGACAAACAAACCTATCATGCTAATAATGAACACGATAATATATGCTCAAATTAGGATCAATGGCATTAAAAGAATGGAGGTGGCTTTAAACCTGGGAAAGGAAATTAACAAGGTTGGTTTCGGAGTTAGAGAGTCCCAGCTTTTTTCTTAACCTGTATCGGGCATGATCGATGGAGGGAAGTCGCTGGCCGGTAAGTTCCGAAATATCCTTTGTCGACATGTTCAGCCTGAGAAATGCACATAATTTCAATTCATTCTGGGTCAAATCAGGATAGACCTTCAACAACTTTTCATAAAAACCTGCATGAACTTCCTGGAATCGTAATGAAAATTCATTGAGCATTTTATCGTCAGTCCTGTTGCGTAAATCCTTGCTGATTTTCATGATCGTTTCCTTTGTTTCAGCTCCTTTTGCATTTTGTTCAAGTTGGACCAGCTTATTGGATATATCTGAAAGCATTTCATTTTTCTTAATCAGCGACAACAGGTTGATCGTCAATTCTCTGTTTTTTACATTTAACTCCGATTCGATTTTATCTTTTTCCAATGCTATAAACTTGGATTTGAGTCGATATCTCGATAAAAACAGCCCCAGAATAATTAGTCCTGAGATCAGTCCGAAGATAATGATCAGCATGAAATTGTTCCTGATCTGCTGAGCCAGCTTTCGCTGAAATTCTTTCTCTTCATAGATGTATTGCAGTTCGAGCTTTGAAATAAGTTTCTGCTTCTGGAAGGCAAAAAGACTGTCGTCGGCAACTTTTTCAAGGGAAAGGTATTTAAAAGCGTTCAGGGTATCCTTTCCGGATGAATAAATTTCCTTGAGAATTTTTGCAGCTGATTTGATCACAATGTAATAACCATTCGTTTGACCTTCTGTCAGGGCTTTCTTAAAACAAGTCACACTTTCTTCCGTTCTTTTTTCATTCAAATAGCAAAAACCAATATTTATATAGCATTTTGCTATTTGTATGCGGTTATTCAAGGTATTAAACAAGTCGAGCGATTGGTGAAAACTCTGTAAGGCGTCATCAGAATTTCCAGTGTTCATCTGATCGTATCCGATATTCATAATGTTGATTCCCTGACCAAGCTTATCACCAAGTTTATTGCTTATAACCAATGCCTTACGAAGGTATAAGATCGCGGTATCATACTTTTGCAGGTCACCATACACCACCGCAATGTTATTATACTGGCGTTTTATTTCTGCCACATTATTGATTGCAGTAGCTATCGACAATGATTTGTTGAAATAAACAAGCGCCTTTTTATAATCCTGCTGGCTATAGAAGACTTTTCCGATATCCCCCAATGAATGAGAGATACCCTCTTTGTCTTTGAGTTTCTCATAAATTTTTAAACTTTTAAAGAAATTCTGGGAACTAATATCAAAATCTCCCAGTTCGGAATAAATCGTCCCAATCAAACTCATTGAATTGGCCAACTCTCTGTCAAAGCCCAGATCCTCTGATAATTCCATCGAGTTCTGTGCAAATTCCATTGCTTTCTTATAATCACTGCTCCTGAAATACTGGTGGCCCAGTTTGATCATTGCCTGAATTTTACCAAGGGGGTAATTGTTCTGCTCGGCGATGAGATATGCCCTGTTCGCAAGATCACCTGCATTTTCTGAATATTGATTTTCCGGATTGTCAAGAAATTTCAGGATCAGGTCCGCTTTTTTATTCGGATCCCTGAGTGTTCTCAAAGCTGAATCAAGCATATGGATATTCTTCAAATCCTGACCCGGAAGAACCTGAATACAAATAAAACCT
>CAZKCK010000290.1:0-4636 GCA_964550695.1 uncultured Bacteroidales bacterium
GGGAGGGTGAGCTTTTCGGCAGCACCTAGCAGCTCACCCTGGAACAAGGCCACCAGCACGAGGATGATTAAGCGCGAGGGGCGGTTCACCCCCTCAAAATAGGATATCTTTGACAGTTGCACAAGTTCGTGTATACTGGCGCAAGGACACTTGATGGAAACGATAATGAATGGAAATATATCAACGTTCGCCGTTTCTTCAGCATCGTGGGAGAATCAGTTAAAAAATCTACCAGCTGGGCCATTTTTGAACCCAACACGGCTTCAACATGGACGAAAGTTCAGGCGATGATAGAAAACTACCTGTACAACAAATGGAGAGATGGGGCTTTGGCAGGAGCTACACCGAAAGAGGCATTTTTTGTCCGGGTAGGTCTCAATAAAACCATGAACTCTATTGATATACTGGAAGGCAGAATGATCGTTGAAATTGGTATGGCAGTTGCACGCCCTGCTGAGTTCATCATTTTGCGTTTTGAACAAATGATGCAAACCTCATAAACTAAAACAGATACTAATCAATTTTTTTAATTTAAAACAAAATTACAATGGCAAATTACCCTTTACCTGTCTTTCATTTCACGGTTTCCTGGGGCGGAGACAATATCGGTTTTTCGGAAGTAGGCGGCCTTTCACAGGAACATCAGGCCATCGAATACAGAGATGGATTGATGACCGGCACAACTCTTCCATTAAAAAGACCGGGACTTATAAAATCCGGAAACATTTCTCTTAAAAGGGGAATGGTGCAGGGCAATATGGATCTGTATAACTGGTTCATCAATTCCGGCAATCCCAATGTGGAGCGCCGCACTCTTGTCGTTACATTAAATAATGATGAGGGAGAACCGGTATTCAAATGGAGCATTGCAGAAGCATGGCCTGTGAAATGCGAAGGCCCGGGACTAAAGGCTACCGGCAATGACATTGCCATCGAATCGATAGAACTTGCACATGAAGGAATAAAGATTTTAAATTGATTTAGCCAATGGCAACCTACTATCCGCCAACGGGCTTTCATTTTAAAGTGGAATTCCTCGGAGTAAGTGGTATGGACAAAGATGAAGAGCATCGTTTTCAGGATGTAAGCGGACTTTCTTTTGAAATAGAAACCGAACCTTTAAAAGAGGGCGGTGAAAACAGGTTTGAATACAAGTTGCCCAAACGGGCCAAGTATCCCAACCTTGTTCTCAAAAGAGGATTTCTTACAGGCAGCGCCATACTCGATTGGATGAACTCTGCTATGAACACTTTTTTTACGGTGGTGGTATATGATTTTAAACCTGCTGATATCATGATAACCCTGCTGGATGAGGCTGATGAACCGGTTGCAATCTGGAATGTGGTACAGGCATATCCGGTTAAATGGTCAGTAACCGACTTTAAGGCAACCGAAAACACAGTAGTGGTGGAAACCATTGAACTGGCTTATCAATATTTTCAACGTATACAATAAATTATTATGCCGGTACAGATTAATGAAGTAATTATAAAAGCTGTTGTTGACCCCTGGCCCAGTGGAGGTAACACTACCCAGCCAGAATGTCCACCTTCGGGAAACAATGGGAGCGAAGCAGAAATGGTTCAACAAATTTTAGAAATCATCAAAGAAAAAAATGAACGATAATGGATGCACAAAGCGCTATAAAACTGCCTTTCAATCTTAAAATTATACCTATTGATAGGGATACCGGCCTGCCAAATGGAGTACCTTTTCTGGCCATGTTCAATCCCGAAACAATTGCAATAACAGAGGGGCTGCAATGGGATGGTCAGGCTGCCACAGGTTCACAAGGAACTGAACTGGTTTATATTAAAACAAATGGCAGGACTTTCACAATTGATATTACACTGGATGGAACCGGTGTAAATACAAATGGTGTTAAAATACCGGTAACAGCACAAATATTGCTTTTCAGAGCTGCTACAACAAGGATTGTAGACACAATTCACCGGCCTAATTATTTGTTGCTTCAATATGGCTTATTTATTATTAATTGTGTATTAACTACTTCAACAGTTACTTATACAATGTTTGATATGGTAGGCCTTCCTATCAGGGCCAAAATATCTGCCACTTTTAAAGAAAGAACAGGAAGTGACCTTATGTCTAAACTGGCCATGCTTTCATCACCCGATCTTACACATTCGGTAAATGTTAAAGATGGAGACATACTTCCACTGATGACTCATAAAATTTACAAAAACCAGCATTACTATTTACAAGTAGCAAAAGTGAACAAGTTGAAGAATTTCAGAAGACTGAATGCCGGAACTACATTAACCTTTCCGCCAATTACAAAAAAGTAAGATCAATATTTATAAAATAACAAATGGGTTTAGATAGTCTTATACCGGGAACAGAACCAAAAACTGATGTTGTAACCAGCAAAGTGTTCATTAATGGGACAGTGTTGAGTAATGAAATATTGCTTTCTCAAATTTCAGTTTCAAGGGCTTTCAATAAAATAGCTTCTGCAAAACTTGTTTTTATTGATGGCTCAGCTCCCGACCGTGATTTTCCGTTGAGCAACGATGACCAATTTAAGCCGGGCAGTGAAATAAAAATTCAACTTGGCTATCATGGCGATGTGGAAACTGTTTTTGAAGGCATAATTATCAAACATGGAATTAAAATAAAACAAAGCGGAGTATCTGTATTAATGATTGAAGCAAAAGACATAGCCATTAAACTTACCGGGGCAAGAAAAAGCGCCTATTTTATTCAAAAGACCGATAGTGACATTATCACATCACTCGCTGGTGAATCAACACCCGATGTGGAAACAACTTCAGTAACACACAAACAATTGGTGCAGTTTGAAGCCACTGACTGGGATTTTATTCTCACCCGGGCCGAAGCAAACAGCATGCTGGTATTAACCGATAATGGCAAATTGATTGTAAAAAAGCCATCTACCGGCGCATCTGAATACACGGCAACATATGGATCAAATATTTTTGAATTTGAAGCAGAGATGGATGCCCGCAGACAGATACAAAGTGTAACCGGACATTCATGGGATTATACACAACAGGCATCGGAGGACTCTGAAACAGGGAGTGCTGATTTTACAGAAACAGGAAATTTATCATCAGACGATTTAGCCGGAGTGCTCGGATCGAAAATTAATTTATCGCATACCGGCCATCTTACGCAGGACCAGTTACAAAACTGGGCAGATGCATATGCAATGCGCAATAAATTATCCAAAGCTGTTGGAAGAGTGCGGATTCAGGGAAACGCATCAGTAAAGCCCGGTACTACTATTACACTTGATGGAGTTGGTGATCGTTTTAATGGCGATGTGTTTGTTACAGGAGTGCTGCATTTATATGATGGAACCTGGCTTTCTGATGTGCAGTTTGGCTGGCAGGAAGAATGGTTTTATAAAAAAGAGGATGTGATGGAAAAACCTGCTGGCGGTTTGTTGCCCGGTATTAACGGATTGCAAATTGGCATAGTGGTGGATGTGGATGATTCGGAAGAAGGCGGGCAATACCGGGTGAAAGTTCATGTGCCAACTATTACTTCCGGCAACGAAGGCATTTGGGCAAGAGTAGCCACATTGGATGCCGGTGCTGAAAGAGGCGTTTACTTCAGGCCCGTGGCAAATGATGAAGTGGTACTTGGTTTTTTAAACGATGATCCCCGTGAAGCTATTATACTCGGATACCTGTACAGTAAGGATTCAAAAAAATCGCCGCTACCTGAAACCGAAGGCAATCTTGAATTTGGTTTTGTAACCCAAGAGAAAATAAAATTGATTTTCGATGATACAAACAAGAGGATGACACTGAGTGTAAAAACAGCATCCGGCGAAAAATCGATAATACTCAATGATGATTCGGGGGCTATGGAACTAAAAGATGAAAATAGTAATAGTATTAAAATGGAGGCAAGCGGAATAACTATTCAGGCTGGTACAGGTAATGTTACAATAAAAGGTACGATGGTACAAATAAATTAAAAAAATGCCAGCAGCAGCAAGGATATCAGATAATCATACGTGCCCGATGGTAAATCCAAACGGAAGCCCTCATATCGGCGGGCTTATATTGCCACCGGGTGTGCCCACAGTACTTATCGGTGGACAACCAGCATCAGTTATGGGTGATATGTGTACATGCGCCGGGCCACCTGATAGTATCATTTTGGCATCAACAACTGTTTTTATTGGAGGTAAAGGTGCTGCAAGAATGGGAGATTCAACGGCACATGGTGGTAGCATAACTGCCGGATGCACTACAGTAATAATTGGCGGATAAAATTGATAACATTTAAAAATTATAATCATGCAGGAAAAAATTGACCGTTCATTTTTGGGTACCGGGTGGAACTTCCCGCCCACATTTCGCAGGGAATGGGTTGGAGTGGAAATGCTAAGCGGCGAAGAAGATGTGCACAGCAGTATTCACATCATACTTTCCACCATCACAGGTGAAAGGGTGATGTTGCCTACTTTTGGTTGCAACCTGCAGCCATATCTGTTTGAGCCAATGATCCCGGTAAACATAGCGATGGTAAAGAAAATTGTTTTTGAAGCATTGATTTTTCATGAACCTCGGATTATTGTAGGGGATATCACTCATACAGTGGACGAGCTGAATGGGAAACTCAAACTTACCATTCCCTA
>CAZKCK010000291.1:0-4621 GCA_964550695.1 uncultured Bacteroidales bacterium
ATCATGATTCTGAAATCACCGGGTTCAACCACCTTATGCAGATTGATGTCAAGCATTTGCAGCATTTCTGTTGTGATTTCAAAAGTAATTTGCTTAGCTTCACCGGGTTTCAGGGTAATCCGCTGAAAACCTATGAGTTCTGTAACAGGGCGTGCTACCGAAGCAAGCAAATCATGAATGTAAAGCTGAACCACTTCATCTCCTGTTCGGCTTCCTGTGTTTTTCAGGATAAAATTCACGCTGGTCCTGCCATTCTTGCCGATTTTTGATTCACTCAGATTTAATCCTGAATATTCAAAAGTGGTATAGCTTAAGCCATAACCAAACGGAAACTGTGGCTGACCAGTAAGATCTGTATAATCATCGCCCCGACCTGTGGGTTTGTGATTATAAACCAGGGGCAACTGCCCTTCAGCCACCGGAAAAGTGATGGGCAACCGCCCTGCAGGATTGTATTTTCCGAAAAGCACACCGGCTACTGCCGTACCTCCGGCTTCGCCCGGATACCATACATCAACAACGGCATCAACCCGGTTCAGCCAATTGCTCATGGTGATGGCACTGCCACCCACCAGCACAACAATCACTGGTTTTCCAGCTTCAGTAAGCCTGCTGATAAGCTTTTCCTGATTGCCCGGAAGTCCCAGCAATGCGCGGTCATTGAATTCACCTTCGCTGATGCCTGCCACCACAACTGAAACATCGCACTTTTCTGCAAGATTCAACGCGTTTTCAATTTCCTGATCTGCATTTTTATCCACACCATAATCCCACACGAGTTTGAACCAGGCATTGCCAGTGGGTTCGTAAAACTCAATTTTGATGTCATATACTTTGCCTGCTTCAAAATTAAAGCTTTCAAGTTTTGTGCTTTTTCCGCATTTAATCCAGTTGCCGATCAGGAGTTTGTTATCGATGTACAGCCTGTATCCATCGTTTCCATCAATACCGATATTGAACCTGCCTGTTCCCGGCGACCTGAGTTTGCCGGTCCAGCGTACTGAATAAAAATCGTAATTCAGCCTGGCGGGGTCGGGTGAGAATAGTGTCCACTGAAAGTTTACCTGTGCGTCTGTCCTGATAAATGCCGGTTCTCCGGAAAAATCAATGTTGGGATAATAGGTGCCGGAGAGGCCTTTCACCTGTTTGCCTGATTCTTCTGTCTCAAGAAATTCAGAAGCTATCACCTTAAATGTGGCAATATTCCGGCTGCAGCCTTTCGTGTATTGTACTTTAGTGCCCGTTGAAACTGCATTTTTTATTCCCTCCAGAATACTCACCGGCTTATTGCCCGGCCCGCTGTACCCGCCCAGCCTGGCTTCGGTTGCATCCTGCCCGAACACGGCAATCGATTTTACAGATGGATTTAGCGGCAGAAGGTTATGCTGGTTTTTGAGCAATACAATTGACTTTTGGGCTGCTTCAAGAGCAAGTTCACGGTGTTGTGCACAGCCATTCACTTTGCCGGCTTCTGCCGGATCAACATACGGATGATCAAACAACCCGAGTTCGAATTTTGCTGTCAATACCCGGGCTACGGCGCTGTCGATCACGGGCATGGGTATTTTTCCGTTTTTAAATGCATCAATAAACAGGGTGTAATGTTCAAAGGCCGTCTGAAATACCACGTCCAGCCCGTTGTTAATTGCTATCTCTGTGGCCTGTGTATAATCTGATGCCGTAAAATGCAGCACATTGGCACCACCGGTGGCGCCGGCATCTGAAATTACAAAACCTTTAAAACCCCATTCGTTCTTCAGCAAATCGTTCAACAGCCAGTTGTTGGCTGTGCATGGGCTTCCATCCAACGAATTGTAGGAAGTCATAACTGATCGTGCCCCGCCACGTTTGAAAGCGGCCTCGAAAGGCGGCAGGTACAATTCACGTAAAATGCGTTCGTTCTGATGAATAGGGTAACTGTCGCGACCACCGTCGCCCACATTTGAAATAAAGTGTTTGGGTGTGGCAATGATATTTCGTTGTTCAAATTCAGAGATAAACGCCACCGCCATTTCGGAGGTCAGAAACGGGTCTTCACCATAGGTTTCTTCCACACGGCCCCAACGCACATCTGATGCGATATTGATTACAGGTGATAATATCTGCCTGATGCCCCTGCTTTTTGTTTCGGCAGCAATGGCTGCAGCGCAGCGGTGCATCAGACCGGTATCAAATGTGGCAGCAAGACCGATAGATTGTGGAAAAGCGGTAGAGCCCGGATGTACGAGTCCGTGCAAAGCTTCATCAAACGGGAGAATGGGAATCCCAAGCCTTGTATTTTTTATAAAGTATTCCTGTGTTTTATTGATAATTTCTGCCATTTCACCTGCGGAAGAAGCCGCAGTGTTCTGAATCATCTGTCCGGCTGTATTGCCTTCATTGGCTGATACACCACCCTCAAAACCAAATGCACCGTCAACATACCGGGATTTATCTTTTTGCCAGTCTTCGGCCAGCATGAACAGTTGCCAGAATTTTTCTTCAGGGGTCATGCGTTTGATTAAATCCTGAACCCTGGCTTCAGTCGATGCGGTGGAATCTTTATAAACCTGGGCATGCCCGCTCAGCCAAATGACCAATAGCGTGATAATGAGAAGTTTTGCTTTCACGGAAACAATGATTGGTTTGGAAATTTTGGTGGTGAAAGGAGGTTAGTTTTGTCTGTTTTTCCGGTCAACGTATTTTATAAGCATTTCGGCTGTCCCTTTTATTTTAAGCCATGCATAGATGTTGTTCATGAGGTAAAACGATGCTTCATTTTCATCACCGGGGCTGTAATAGTCTATGGGAGTTATGTTAATTTTCTTTTGTACTGTCAGGAATGGAATTACATGGCTGTTTGCTTTTTCTGCTGCTTTTAAAGCCAAAAACGTTTTTTCTGATTCACCCTGGGTAGCAAACAAATATAAGGCATAATTGAAAAGCCAGAATGTTGAGCACTCGTTTTCATACTTTTTGTACAACACTTCAAATTCCCTGAATTTTTTGCTTTTTAAAAGTGCGCTTGACAAAGTGTGACGCACACCCTGATTGTCATTTGGGTTTAGCTCCAATAACTCACCATATTCCTTTATAGCTTCATCTTTTTTATCCAGGGCATAAAGGCAGTCAGCATAGCTAAGCCTCGCTGTCATATAAGGCCGGGTTTCATTCATGAACCAAAAATGTCCTTTATTCTCAATAAAAAAATCGTTGCCCAATTGTTTGGCCCCAATTTCAACAGCTTGCTTATAAATTATTATAGCGTCTTCAGGTTTATCTTTTTGAGCAGCAAGGTAATTCAGGGCATTTATATTGTCCGGATTCAGTTTTAATGCTTCTTTAGCCAGGCGTTCTCCTGTCTTTGGATCACTGTCATAGGCCTTATACAGCAAGTCGTCAGATTTTTCAATATCCGTTTTTATGCTTTTGCCTGCAGGAACAATTTTGTCAATCCGTTTACCGTTAACATTCTTGTCGATAAATTCCTGAATTTCTTCCAAACTGTTGAAATTCTGGCTTTGCAAATAGTCGAAAAGTTTGGCATTGGCCATTTGAACCATTTCTGGTGTCATTGGTTTTTTGGGTGGTTTTTCCTTTTTCATTGTTAAATATTTATATTGTTACTATTATAAGCACAACAATTGTGTAAACGCATGCACCCGCTGAAATCCGTAATTATGTGAAGAATGTTCCATGGTAACACGGTATGGGTTTACAGCCACAAATATACAAAAGCATTATTCAATGTCAGGCATATCCAACGGATTTTTCAGCGCATCAAACCCTTTGGGGATCACCTTTTTATTAATTCCTTTCATGCGACTATACAAAAATTGCCCCATAGCTGAATGAACCAATGTATACGGAAACTGCCTGGTTTACCCTGAGTATGAGGCTCCTGAGCTTGCCGAAGGGCCGAAGGCCTGCCTGACTGTATGGGCCGGGTACAGTGGTGCTTCGGCAGGCTCAGCAGGACTGTGAGAGCTGCCTGAACTGCCGGAAGGCAGGCAGGGGTTCTCCTCATCAGCTATTGCTGATGGGGCAGCCTACCCGATTACCGCCATGTGCTTTATTCTCAGATGTCAACACTTAAACTTAGGTGTCTTCCAAATCCTTCTCGGATTATTCTCATAAGTGTTGAAAGTCGAATGTCGCTAGCATCATTCTCAATTCGGGAAATATATGTCTTTGTTGTGCCACACTTTTCAGCCAACTGCTCTTGAGTCATTCCATGCTCTTTCCTGAGTTCCTGAAGCATAACACCAAGCTTGAATGCTTCAAATCCTTCTTCATACTTTTCTCGTTTTTCAATTCCACGTTTTCCATATTCAGAGTCAAGATGGTCAGCAAATGATGTCAGGTTTTTATTTATCTTTTTCATCGAAGTATTGTTTTTTAAGTTTTTCTGCAAGTTCTATTTCGCTCAATGGGGTTTTCTGGGTTTTCTTAATAAATCCGTTTACTAACACTATAAGTTTTCCTTCATCAAAGAAGCTGAAAACCCTGTAAATATTAGAACCGACCTCGACCCTTATTTCAAAAAGACCTGATGAACCTTTCATGTAGGAAAAATATTTTTCAGGGACACGTTCTATTTCTGAAACAAGTTGTAATGTCCAGTTGAACTTCTTCTTAACTT
>CAZKCK010000292.1:0-4612 GCA_964550695.1 uncultured Bacteroidales bacterium
TACAGACAGCATTCCCACCTTTACGGAAGGCTTCCACATCTTTACAGATGATATCAGCATCTTTACAGACGGCATTTTCTGTGTTACAGACAGCATTCCCACCTTTACGTATAGCATTCCCATCTTAACGGATGGCTTCCACACCTTTACAGTCCGCTTCCACAACATTGCAAACGGCATCCCCTGGATTACAGCTAGTCTCTACACTTTTACAGACGGCTTGCCCGGCGCAACCCATCGTGTAAGGAACCCATAGATTGTATGTTATAGCTTCTGCCTGATTTCACTAGTATTCACGTCTGTTCTGCATCGAATCCCCCTTGGTCCCCCTTTTGCAAAGGGGGATAGCCTGCTTTACTGATTGGAATCTCTAACCGGCAATCAATCAGTTATGTTCCTGAGCTATTCAGCCTTCTTTGCCATTATTTTCATTACAACTTCAATGGGTTTAAAATTGGTCTTAATTCCATCCAGCGTATCCGGAATTGTTTCCATTTTATAAGTGCCACACAACGAAAAAACATCTGTCTGTGTAATCTGGATGGTACGGGTTTCAAAAAACCCTCCGTTGCTTTCACCGTCCACATCTTCAATCTGAACCAGATACGCGCCTTGATTTAACCTGAAGGGACAAACCAGCACATAACCGGCTCCGGCAAACGGAAACCTGAATTTCTTCAGATCTGCGGTATCAGTGGTGGTTATATTCTTCTTTAAAGTGGTTTTGGGCGGATTTTGCCAGAACATATTCCTTGCCGGGTATTCGTAATCAAGAATCTTTACCTTTAATCCGGGTACAATGGCCGTATCACGTTCTGAATGAATATTCAGGGTAATCATTCCGGAGCCATCAAACGGGCAATGCTGTGCAAGAAGCACCGGTGATGAACAGAGCAACAGCAAAATCCAAAAATAATGTTTAACCATACCATCGTATTTATACCCTTATAACTGAAGCAAAGCTTTGATAGTATTGGCAAACGCAATCTTCTTTTATTAAATACTGATTGGTTTAATCTGTAATTTTGCTGCCTGAACCTATTAACCCCTTTCCGGGTGTCCGGAATTTGAAAACATGCCCTCCACAAACCTGTACCGGATAGTGCGTTCCCTGATTTTTGCCGTCATGCTGTTTCAGGCTATAACCATACAGGCTCAATCAAATAGTTCCCTGTCGATTCATGCATCCAAACCCGTTCAGGGAACGGACTCATTATTCCGGAAGATTACAGAACAATATAAAGTTCATTTTTATTACAATCCCATATGGTTTAAGGATTTTAAGGGGCCGTTGCAACCAAAACCCACACTTGACCTCACCTTAGCTGAAATTTGTAGAAATACCCGATTGTCATTCATCAGAATAGATTCGATGAATATTGTGTTTGTGCCCGACGCAGGCAATGATGACAATGCCGGCACCACAAATAACAACGGACTGCGGGTTGTTGGCAGCAAGGCTGAATATGGCAGGTTCAGCAAGGGCCGCATCAGGGGAAAGGTATTCGATGGCAGCACAAATTCATCCTTACCCGGGGTAACCGTTACGGATGATAAAACCGGAAAGAGTGTTGTGACTGATGTAAAGGGCTCATTTGAAATGATTTTGCCGGTTGGCAAGCACTGCTTTACGCTTAACTTCTTTGGCTACCGCAGCAGCATCGATTGTTTTGAACTTGCCGGAGATGGTACAATGGATTTTGAACTTTTTTACAAATCGTTTCAGCTTAAAGAAGCAGTAATTACCGGAACCAGAGCCGATAACAACATCACTTCTACCAATACGGGATCATTCAGGCTTGATGCAAAAACGGTAAAGCAACTCCCGGGCTTTATGGGTGAGCATGATCTGGTAAAAAGCATGACTTTGCTTCCGGGGATACAATCAACAGGTGAATTCGGAAGCAGTTTTGTGGTGCACGGTGGTGGAACTGATCAGAACCTTTTCCTGCTCGAAGGAATACCACTGTATAGTACATCTCATTTATTCGGATTGATTTCAGCCCTGAACCCGGATGTTATTACCAGTGTATCAATATACAAATCGGGCATTCCGGCACGCTATGGTGAACGTATATCTTCGGTTACCGATATCAGTACCGGTGCCGAAAACCCCGACAAGCTGATGCTGAAAGGCGGGATAGGGCTGATTAACAGCCGGCTGAAACTTGAAACACCCATAGCCAACAGCCACGGGAACATCATACTTGCTGCCAGGGGATCATACTCTGACTGGATGTTGCATATGCTGCCCGATATTGATCTCAAAAACAGCAATGCCGGATTTTATGATGTGAACGGCCAGACAAACTACATGCTCAATGCCCGCAACACGCTTTCAGTTTCAGGATACTACAGCCGCGATAATTTTACGTTTAGCTCGAACACCAATTACAAATACAGCAATCTTGTAGCCTCGGTAAGATGGACTTTCCTGATCAGCAAAAAACTTATTTCTGCTTTTGCCGCAGGGCTTAGCGATTACAAACTCACCACTGCTTACAACGATTCATTAAAAATGCTGACGGCCAATCAGGTTGATTTTAGTCTGAAATACAAAACCCTGAAATGGAAACTCACCTGGTTGCCGGGTTCCGGGCATACGATTGATGCCGGAGCCGATGGTATATTGTATAATAACCAACCCGGGATTTTAAAGCCTTTAACAAGTGAATCAGCCATTAAGCCCGTGGTGCTTGAACCCGAAAAAGCCATTGAAGCTGCTGTGTACATTGCCGATAACTGGGAAATTACGCCGCTTCTCAGCGTTGAAGCAGGGTTCAGGCTTTCACAATATGCGGCTTTGGGTCCCGGAAGCGTATTTGTTTTTGAACCCTCACAACCCCGATCAACAGTGAATATCACTGACACCCTGCGTTATCAGGATCTGGAGGTTGTGGAGACGTTCATTTCACCCGAACCCAGATTGTCATTCAGGTACATTCTCAACGAAAAAAGCTCTGTAAAGTTCGGGTTTCAGCGCATGAGTCAATATATCAACCTCATATCCAATACTGCCGTTGCTTCACCCACCGATGCATGGAAACTCAGCAGCACCAATTTCAAGCCTGTTTCAGCCACACAGTTTTCGTTGGGTTATTACAGGAACCTGCATGGCAATATGTTTGAAACTTCGCTTGAAGGCTTCTTCAAAAAGCAAAGCAATGCCATCGAGTATAAAAACGGTGCACAAATCCTCCTCAATCCTCATCTTGAAACCGACCTGTTGGCAGCCGACGGCCAGAGTTACGGAATTGAAATGTATATCAGGAAGTCTTCAGGAAGACTCACCGGATGGATCAGCTACACCTGGTCGCGTTCAATGCACCGTACTTCCGGAATTTATGAAGAAGAAATGATCAATGGCAATCAGTGGTTTCCCTCTAATTTTGACACGCCCCACAATCTTACCATCACGGCCAGCTACAGATTGTCAGGCAGATGGCTGGTGTCATCAGTATTTTCTTTTAATTCGGGCCGTCCACTTACGCTCCCTGAACAAAAATATGAAGTGAACGGAACACAGATTATCGTCTATTCTGAACGCAATAAATACCGTCTGCCTGATTATCACCGCCTCGATGTCTCCATCACCCTTGAACCCGGACTGAGGTTAGGCAAAAAGCTGAGGGGAAGCTGGACTTTTTCAATCCTGAACCTCTACGGTCGTAAAAATGCCTATTCAGTCTATTACGCCAAAGACGATGACCGTGTACCCGGTTACCGCGACCAATACCATCTGTATAAAATGTATATTCTTGGGCAACCTATCCCTACACTGACCTATAGTTTTGCATTATGAGCCTTCAAACGACAAACTTTAGATATGTTCCGCTGGTTTTGCTGTTTACAGGCATGATTGTCTGGTCGTGCAGGGAAACCTACAGTCCTGAAACAGAACCACAGACACCTGTTGTGGTGGTAGATGCCTTTATCAGCAACGAGCCGGGGCCTTATGAAGTAAAACTGAATCTTTCGTTGGCCTATAACGCCACACAAGACTATCCGGTTGTGACCAATGCCTCTGTGTATGTGACCGATCAGAATGATCATCAGTACATTTTCAGGGAAGCCTATCCCGGACGATATTATTCTGATAAAGCTGATTTCAGGGGTGTGCCCGGAAACATCTATACACTGCACATCGAAACGGCCAGCGGCCAGACCATTGTTTCGAAGCCACAACTCATGCCTGTTGAAGCCACAATCGACAGCGTGTACGGAATGATTGATACACGCGAATATATATTTACAACCGGAGGCGTGTATACAGCCAAAAAAGTTACTGGCGTGCAGGCCTTTGCCGACTTTAGTACTACCGGTGACGGGGCTGCCCGTTTCAGGTTCAGCACCACATTGGTTGTTGGGTATGTAATGACCGATTATAGTACACAACCATATCCATCCATTATTTATGCCTGGAAAAAGGTGAGTCCGCTCAAATCCTTTAATCTTACCACTGAAGGCACCATCAGCAACCAACAGAAAATCAGCCGGTATGATGTTTGTTTTTTTCCAATACGCGAGGCTTTTTATCAGCTTGCTGACACTGAAACAATAACCAACTGGTTTCTGTTGGTAAAACCCTATGCGCTTACTGAAGATGCAGGTA
>CAZKCK010000293.1:0-4584 GCA_964550695.1 uncultured Bacteroidales bacterium
TTCTTTCTCATTTCCGATCAATATATGGGCTTTGAAAATCCAGCTTTTTCAATCCTTTCTGCACTTCGGGGCAACTCATAAAAAGCCTCCACAAGAGTCCGGAACGGTAATTCTCGATCATCACAATAATGGGTCCCTGATCAATGGCCAGATGTGATTGTGCATACCAGCCTTTTGTTTCATTGAAGGAATCCACAAACCCATATTCACTCCAGATTTTATCGCCAAGATCGTAATAAAAATGCCTCAGCGCTTTCATGGAATATTCGGGGGTGTAAGGAAAAGCCGAAAGTGCGGCTGTAGGGCTGATAACACCCAGATCGTTATCGGGTGAATGAGCGTTGTACCCTTCATGATTGTCGCTGGCTGTAAGACCCCAGCAGTTTTCGCCATACCCTTTGAAATGATTTGGATTGACAACACAATGCATACGGTTGATGAGCGTATGATTCAGATTTTGCTCCCGGTAATCGGCATAGTTGTCTTTCAAACCCATGGGATTCAGTCCAAGAAATGAATAATGTGAGAAAAACAGGGGACCACCATAATCAAAACCAAGTGGTAATTTGATGCCATAATATTCTTTCCCGTTTTTAAAGAAACTGCTCTGGACCCAACCACGATGATAAACCGAAGCGCTTACCGGGTGCCTTTCACCGCTGGCAGCCAGCACATATACAATCAAACACTCATTAAACCCACGTATCGGAAAATTCATGGCCCAGCCGTTGTTGGGGCTCCAGTGCCAATAGAGGACTTCTTCGCCACCTTTGGTAAACCAATCCCATTCAATATCATTCCACATCCAGTTGATACGGTTGCGTAATTCAGATTCAACCGGGCTTTCGGCATTAAAATACTGTCGCACACATAGTAACCCCTCAAAAAGGTAAGAAGTTTCAACAAGGTCGGCCCCATCGTCTTTGCGACTGAAAGGAATTGTTTTGCCGGTGGCACCATTTAACCAATGCGGGAAAACGCCGTGATATGCATCGGCTTTAGCAAGAAATTTCATCATTTTAAGCAAGCGGGCAGCTGCGGTATCACGGTTGATCCAACCACGTTCCACCGCAACTATGGTTGCCATCACTCCAAAACCGGTACCACCGGTAGTTACAACCTCATCGCCGTATTCATAGGCTTTGTTGCTGCGTTCACGGGCCAAACCGCTTACAGGATGGGCAAAATCCCAGAAATAACGGAATGTCTGCCGCTGAACAACATCAAGCAGCGCAGAATCGGTAAGGTTTTTAATAACACCAACAGGTTCAATAAGCCGGGGTGCCTTGCCTGCTGAATTCTGCACCGGCTGGGCACAGAAACTCAAACACAGCATCATGATTGAATAGAATAGAATGCCTTTTTTCATTGGATCAATATTTGAAAAAATACCCTTACAATATTTTATAAAATTACCAGATTTCAATGCAAATTTAAAGAATACCATTCTACAAAAAACATTAGTGTGAAAAATACACTAAGAAAAACAAAAAATTTGATAATAAGGCAGATAAGAAAACGAAGTAGTGCAATAAGGCGAATACAAAAGATAATTGGCAGAACAGAAAATGCAGAAAGCAAAAATAAAATTGCTAATTTCAATATAATCAGTCAATTAAACTTTTGAAATATTTCGTATATCCACTTCAGGGTTACATAAACTTTTAACTAATCATTGATTTTCGGGGCCGGGAAGAGTAAAATAAAATCTGCTTCCTTTTCCTTCATCACTTTCAGCCCATATTTTACCCTTATGTCTTTCAATAAAGTCTTTACATAATAGCAAACCAAGGCCAGTACTCGGTTCGCCATCAGTACCCCGGCGGCTGGTCTGTTCATCAAGGCGGAAGAGTTTATCCAACAATTCCTTACGCATTCCTATTCCTGTATCCTGAACAACAATCTCAACAAACTGGTTATTTTCAACTCTTGCATAAAGATTTACTCCGCCACCTCCCGGCGTAAATTTAACTGCATTCGAGACAAGATTCCGCAAAACAGTCTGAATCATCCGGGTATCGCAATAAATCATTATTTCATCCGATACGTTATTTATTATTGTTACACCCTTGTTTGAGGCCTGATCAAACACCATTGCGAGGCTTTCATCAACCAATTCCACCAGACGCTTATTTTCAGGGCTGAATGGGATTAACCCCTGCTGCATACCAGCCCATTGAAGTAAATTTTCGAGAAGGCGAAAAAGGTTGGAAGCAGAATTTCGCATATTCACCGCAATGTTCTGAATCTGAGCCATAGTTAAGCTGGGCAACTCTTCGGCCATAATCTGGGTCAGGCCCAGAAAACTGTTGAACGGACTGCGAAGGTCGTGGGCAATGATGGAGAAAAATTTATCTTTTTCGGCATTCAACCTTAAAAGTTCTGTGTTTTTCAGATTAATTTCCTGTTCAGCTTTTTTACGCTGTGTTATTTCCTGACCCTGGGCAATGGTAGCAAGGGGTGTTATCATGTCGGGCAGATACAATGTGGCAGAATTCCACAACACAGTATGAACCGAGCCGTCAATATTCAGAATATCAATTTCAACCGTTTCCCATCGCTCACCAAATAATGTTTTCTGTATCAACGACATATATTCTTCTGACTGTTCAGTCGGGAATAATATTTCGAGTGATTTACCAAGCACCTCTGCCTCGCTGCGCCCTGTAATAAACTCAAAGGCATGATTAAATCGCGTAATACGGAATTGTGGATCCCAGACAATGATCGGAGCATTGGCATAATTGATCAGGTTTTCGAGAAAGGCATTTGTTTCGAGTAGCGCCTGTTCAATGTGTTTGCGGCTTGTGATATCACGCCATGAGGTAAAAAGCACATTCCTGCCTTCAAGCAGCATGCGGGCAATTGAAACTTCGACCATAAAGTCGGTTCCATCAAAACGGCGGTGCATCCATTCAAATGAATTTTGACCCGACTGCAAGGCTATTTCTATCATTTCGGATGAAGCCCCTGACGACCTCTTCCCATTGGGCTGGAATTCAGGAGAAAGCATATCCGGTGATTTGCCAATAATCATAGACCTATCACCTTGCAACATGCTTTCGGTAGCAACGTTGCAATCAATAAAAACACCATCCTGGATAATCAGGTATGCATCGGGTGAATTCATAAATAAAATCCGATGCTTCTCTTCACTTTCCTGAAGAGCTTTTTCTGCCTGTTTGCGTTTAGAAATATCGATAAAAGAGCATACCACCTGACGCACACTACCATCAGCATTTAATTGCGGTTCTGCGTCAACCAACAGCCATACCCTTGTGTGGTCAGTAGGCCGGTAAACGCCCATGATTACATTTCTGACAGATTTCCGGGTTTCAATAGCTTGTGGCACTGGATGCGTTGAACCCGGAAAAGGTGAACCATCTTCATGAATTACATTCCAGTCAGGATCAAATGAAGTCTTCCCTAAAAGCTGATCTTCACTGATACCCAGTAAATTCAGAGCCTGAGGATTACTCAGCAATATTTCGGCCCGCGGCCCCTGAATGAGGATGCCAACCTGCATATCCCATACAAGATTCCTGAACTTTTCTTCACTCAGTTGCAGTGCCATTTCTGCTTGCTTACGCTCAGTAAGATCAATATCAATGCAAAAAAATTCCGGTGTTTTTCCTGGAATATTTATAATTGTATGACTTGAAAATACCGAAACCCGGGATCCATCCTTCCGCATCAGCAACAGTTCTGCTGCCGGAACAGGCAAACCCGATTCCGCCATTTGTTTGATACCTTGCTTAACCGCGTCATACATTTCGGGAGGGATAATCAGATCAAGCAGATTTCGGCCAATAGCTTCCTGAGCAGAATATCCATATAAACGCTCTGAGGCTTTGTTCCAGTATTGTGTTGTACCATCTTGCCCATACCCCTGAACTGAAATGGTTTGAACATCTTCAAGCAAATTTCTGAATCGTGCTTCACTTTCTCTGAGTTCAGCCTCAGCCTGTTTACGCTGTGTAACATCAATAACAAATACGGAAACTCCAATAATTGAGCCTTCATCATCTTTTATTGCGCTGTAATAGTCCTCATAAAACGTTCTGTAAAAGGCTTTGTCACCGTATTCCTCAAACAGAATAAAATATTCACCGTTTAATGCCCTGTCAAAATTTTCTTTGGCTTTGATTCTGTCGTCAGGGTCACTGATAACATCCAGAATATTCATTCCTATCTGAATATCAGCACCCCATATTTTTTTAATCGTGTCTTTATGATATTTTGTAAATGCCGTATAACAATAATTTGCATCCAACGAAAAAATAATAATATCAATTGGGCTTTCAAATATAGAATATAACGCACTGAACGACTTGCGGTACTTTGCCTCATTGGATATCAACCTCAGCTCAGCCCGCTTACGATCGGTGATGTCTTGAAAAACTGTAGCAAAACTACCTTTAAACGGGCAGTATACCGATATGGAGAAATACTTTCCGAGTGGTTCGAAATAAGTTTCAAATACAACAGGTTCTGCGGTTTGTGCCACATTTGAATATTTGGCAAGGTAGGGTGGTTCGGTCACACCATAAGCCTGCCTGCTTGTTTTGCCGATCACGGTTTCTC
>CAZKCK010000294.1:0-2676 GCA_964550695.1 uncultured Bacteroidales bacterium
GTGGCACCCGGGCAGGTGCTTTTGTTGACGGGCTGAAGTGTGATGACCGGATTAAACTGAACGGTAACCACACATGCCAGACTGGTGGTGATACCACAGGGATTGGTTACAATACAGGTGTAACTTCCGGTATGTGTGGCATCTACATTTGTAATAACGAGTGAAGCTCCCAGTGCACCGGGCAGATCAGACCCGTCTTTTTTCCATTGATAACTATACGGTGTGAGCCCTGTGGGTGTAACGGAAAGACTCAGGGTTTGCCCTTCGCAAATGTTCACCAGATTCGAACTCAGCGTAGCTGTAGGTACTGAATACCTTTCAACGCGGAGTTTGTTAGGTGTGCCATTGCAACCAAACTGATTGTACTCAACAACTTTAAGGGTATCAAATCCCAGTGTATTTACCCATTGCACCTGTATATGTGCAGCACTGTCAGCAGGAGGGGTCAGAATGACTCCGGAAGAGCCAACGATGCTCCATACATAATGCGATCCGGGCGTACTGTCGACCCGGTATAATTCAATTCCACCAACACACACAGAGTCTGGCTGGGTAATGAGATTTTGCGCCCTGATGCCCGTGAAAACAAGGCTCAAAAAAACAGTAAGAAATAATCCTCGTAGTAAATTGTTATTCATTGGTTTGCAAATTGTTTACAAAAAAAAATCTTTTAATCTTCTGAACTTGGTTATATAAGCGTTTGGAACTTAAATGCAATAAATTTGGTTACAAAATAAATTAAAATACAAATTTATATAATTTCCGGTAACGTTTGTTATATTTAGCTTCATTTCAGAGGGTTTTACGCAAGTTTTTTAAAAATGTTTTATGAATACAGGGGTTGGTAACGGATGAATTGAAAACATCAGTGTATCTGCACCGGGGCAGTTGTTTTCATCGGTTACCTGAACCCATATTTGTCCGGCAGTGCCGGAAGTAAAGGTAGGTTGAGTGCTGCCATTGTGCCAGTGATACGATTTATAACCCGCACCCGGGCTGAAAGTTGCCTGATTGCCCTGACAAACAGCTGTGTCATCACCCAGATTTACAGTAAAATCCGAAAAATACGCCAGATGAATAGTGTCGCTAAGTGTGCACAGGCCTTCGGTTACTGTTACCCAATAGGTGCCTGTATCATTCACAATAATGGTTTGATTGGCAACTCCGTTACTCCATAAATAGGTATCTTTTCCGGCACCGGCATCAAGGGTGGCCGTATTTCCCTTGCAATATTTAATATCAGGACCCAGATAAAGGCTGCTGTAGTCAGAGAAATAGCCATATTCTGAACTGCCGCCAAGTTCATTCAGAATTCCGAGGTGAAAGGCACCAATTGAATTGGTGATTACATTCGGGCCCAACGGAATAAGCCCGGTACTGGTAAGGTCTTTACGTGCATAAGCCCACATTCCTGATGGACTAGGTAGGTCTGTAAAATCGCCTGCCTGTATAATAGTTGAATTGCCATTCACTATAAATCCGCTTTTGTTTGCAGCTTTGGTAAGAATGATTAGCGCAAAAGCGCCATTTGCTGTTCTGTTAAATCCTATTTGTTCTGATCCTGTACATGTTATATGTGGCAAAATTGCACTGCCAAGTTCGGTCTGATGACCTGATATGTGATAAACATAAATAGGTTTATCTCCCAGAACATAGTAGGCTCCGTTATCAACTGTAAGTACGTAGGTTTGGCCTGCATTGAGGGTGGTTACCGGGAATGCGGCACCATCAAGGAAAATCTGTGTATTGTTTTGAACTGCCATAATAAATGCACGTTCATAATTTATTGAGCCCTGATAAGCAAAACCTTTCACAACAATATATTCAAGACCAAGTATGCTCATTGATTGCAACTGATCACCCACCACATCATAACCACCGGTGGGATTGGGCCTTATGCTGTCATCCTTGATGCTTATGGCGATCGGTTTATTGGCTGTTACATGTGATCCGGCCAGCGTGTGTGATGCTAACTGTGATACTGACACAACCGAAAATGTCTGACCCTGATTGAGATTCACCTGAAAGGTTGATCCGGCCGCATGGCCGACCACACTATCGGTTACCATTATGTTCACTACAGTATTGTCTTCAGTGGCAACTATTTCAAATGATTCATATCCTACCTGATTCGGATAACTGTTTTGTGACGGAATATAAAATTCAAATCCAAGTCCGTTTTTCCCTTTGAGTGGCCATATATCCGGATTAAATGTGCTGGCAACTTCATAATAAGCAGTTACAGGGGTGCTGGATGTCAGCAACAATCCCAGGTTATTCACAGTATTTGAAGGTTGGTTCTCAACCATGATTTTAAATGGAGTAAGATTGATGCTTCCAGTGCTGTCTGGTGGAATATTTAAAAGTTGTGGAGCAAATGATTTATTGGCTGGTTCTGATAAAACAATACTTGCAGGTTGCGCCAGGGTTGAAACACGAATCCAGATCGGGCTGTCACCATGTGATGCGTCAACATCGGGAGCAGCAAACCAGAATACGGTATCTTGTTGTGAATATGCATAGTTACACCACAAAACAGAGCATATTACCAGTGTTATTAATCTGACAGCAATCTTAAATTTTATCAATCTTTAATTCCTCATTTCTGCAAACAACCTAATGACAATTCTTTAGGCTTTATGGTTGTTTCATTGGTTAATAATTACTTCACATTCC
>CAZKCK010000294.1:2776-4546 GCA_964550695.1 uncultured Bacteroidales bacterium
GACAATTCTTTAGGCTTTATGGTTGTTTCATTGGTTAATAATTACTTCACATTCCTCAACTATGTATAAGTATGCAAAGCGTTGTTTTGAAAATAAATAATAAATGCAGATCAATTGTGCTTAATATTAACCGGACCCGGAAGCGGATTTACCTGAATATTGATGCCATCACTCATTGAACATCCATTTATATCAATAATTTCAACAACATAATAGCCTCCCTGTGTAACTGTAATGGTGCGGCTTGTGGCTCCGGTACTCCAGTTATAGGCTGCCATTCCGGCACCGGCATCCAGCACCTGCTGATTTCCCTGACAAAACGAAGTATCATTTCCCAGATTTACCGTTGGTAGTGGATTTACGTGCAGATACACCGTTGTATCCCAGGTGCAGCCAAAATTATCAAGAAGGCTGACTGTATAAACAAAATCACCAACCGCTGTAGGTCTGATTACAGTTGCATTCCCTTGTGTACCAATGGTAAACGGGCCGGTAACCCAGGTGCTGTCAATCGGGGCTGTATATCCCCATGACTGGGGCAGGAGTGATGGGGCAAGATTTAGCGTCCAGCTAAAAATATAGCCATTGTCGTTTTTCCATGTGTCACAGATTTCAATTGTCCAGCGCCCATTCAGCGGGCAACCTACAAGGTCATTAAACGGGTGATCAGGCAAATAATAGTTAATATTGTTGGTCCGGTCGGTTGAATCGAGCCTTGGTAGATTGCGGTTATCGTTGATGGTTCCTATATTCGGATAAATTTCGCTCCAGCAATAGTTCCAGGGTGTTCCCTGTGGATTTTGCTTGGGTTTGCATCCGTTATCGGGCATTCCTGGTATTCCCATGTCCGCACCCCCGTCATTAATATATGTTTTTAAGGTGTCGAACAGTCCGTTCGGGCAAATAATTCTGAAATTCAGATCGCCTACATACGAATGTTCCATCATTACACACAAAGAGAGGATATCGGCCCCGCTTGTAATGGTCTGCTCCGGAAGAAACGAAGTGAAAATGACATCTGTATTATAACACGGGTTGGATGGATTGCAATTGAGCCCGTCAGGTATAAACATGGTACTGTCGAACATCTGACTGCTCGACTGGCTGTAGGAATAAGGGAAATACCCGGTGAAAGTGCTTGCCATAATACTTGTTGTATCGTACAGGCATATATCCGGCGGATCATTTACAAAATTAATGGGATTTTTTGTCACAACTACCCTGGCAATCAACGGATTGCTCATGCAGTCGTTTGAGTCAAGGATGTAGAAATTCATTTCAAAGCCTTTGGCCGTATCATAGGTATGCCATACTTCGGGCAATTCGGTAATCAATAGGGTTCCATCCCCAAAATTCCAGTAAAATGTGGATAAAGAATCATGTTGTGTGTAAAGTGTACCGTTCTCGGGATAAATCCCTTTGACTTCGAATTTCGTGCTATCGCCCAGACAAACCGGAAAATAGAAAAACGAACCTGTATCGGTGGGGATGGGAATACATTGCAAGGTGTCGAATGCTGCGATGACCTGCTGGCATGGGGTACGGCCTTTATCTTTAACGGGTGCAACCCATGCAGCGCTCTGTTTCTGAGGGGGCGTGAGGGTAATGGGATAAGGCTCTGCTACCTGACCGTAAGCCATCATGCTGGTATTGAAAACGGTAAGCAACAGACAAACGGCCGGTATTATAAACCCATAAAGGTTTTTCATGTGATTGTGGTTGACGATGTAAAGGTACGAATAATATGGATTCTGAATTCGGGGTTATTTG
>CAZKCK010000295.1:0-1132 GCA_964550695.1 uncultured Bacteroidales bacterium
TCATGGCTATGTACAATCCATTGGGCATGTTGCGGGCATCCCAGTTACAGGTATATTCACCTTCGGTCTGGTTGCCGTTTTCGATACGGGCTACCCGGCTTCCGGTCAGATTGTAAATATCAATGGTTACATTGCCTTCAACAGGCATTGCATAGCTCAGCGTGGTATTGTGGTTGAACGGATTCGGATAGTTTTTGAACGACAATCCGTCAACTGCATCCACATCTACAATAGATCCCTCCACTTCCAGAATTTTATATCCGGAATAAGAAGCATCAACGTCACCATAACACAGCGATTTGAAGTTCTGTGTTACCGCACTTCCGCCCACTGTAATAGTGATGTTAGAAGTATTGGCTGAATTGGCATAGGTTAATGGATTAGTGTTGACTAAAACATCTCCTGCCTTCACAAATACCCAGTTACCTGTTTCAAAAGATACACTATTCGGGTTTACCCGTTTTGCGTTTACCTGATTTCTATCCTGTGCATTTATAAAAGCATCTGTTCCGGGATATAAAGGTGATGAAGTTGTAACAATTACATCGGCAGCCAAACGCTTGAGACCGACCAAAAGTGTTGGATTTACTGGTTTGTAGTGGTTCTGTATGGCTATAATATCTGCAGAAGTTACTCCTCCCCAGGCGGTAGTCAATGAGAATTTAACATTGTAGGTTCCATTGGCTACACCAATAAACTGATAATCGCCATTACCCGATGCCGGCGTTACAGCCGTATAAAGGGCTGAACCTCCCTGATCAAGTGTAACCGTTACATTGTGCATCTGAGGGTTCAGATTGTTGTAATACGAAACATTCCCCGAAACAGTGAATCCGCCTGCGGCCACTGTTACATGCGCTACATCCGGATTGCTCGAACAACCGAATGCATCGGTAACCACAAGGTTATAATCTCCTTCAGCACTTACCGTGATACTTTTGGTAGTTCTTGTAGCACCAAATCCGATTACAGAGCTTGTCCATGCATATGTATAAGGTGCTGTACCACTGCTGGCTGAGCCGGTTAGCGTGCCATTTCCGCCACTGGCTATCGTAATATCAGCTCCGGCATTGGCTACAGGTTTGGGATTTACAAACACCGTTACCTGATCTGAAAACTGTCCGTTTACTGT
>CAZKCK010000295.1:1232-4501 GCA_964550695.1 uncultured Bacteroidales bacterium
ACAGGTTCCGGTTGTGCCGGTAACCGTATATGTAGTTGTGGAGGTGGGAGATACACTTATTGCTGCAGTTGTGGCTCCCGTATTCCACAAATAGGTAGTGGCACCATAGGCTGTGAGTGTAGCTGAACCTCCCTGCACAACAGTGGCCGGGCCGGTTATTGACACGGTGGGTGCTGCGGTTACTGTTATGTTTACCGAAGCAAATGCTCCGGTACATCCGTTGGCATCCTTGGCTGTTACATTATACAATGTAGTTGTGGATGGACTTACCACTTTGCTTGAACCCAGTCCTAAGCTATTGTCCCACAAATAATCGGAACCGCCTGTGGCATAAATGGTGGTTGAGGATCCTGCGCATATTGTAGAAACAGTGGCTTCTGCATTGATATTGCTGATCAGCCCACCGAAAACAAAGGTACCTGGAGTTCCGGAAATGGTAGTGTAATATGGGTAAACATCCACTAATCCAGATACCAGCGGGCATCCGTTCCAGTGGTTGTTTTTAGCATTAACAGTAAAGCTTGTGAACGCATTGCTAATTGCAATTCCTGTTACACCAGAGAAATCATTGTTGGTTGCGGTGAGGAAATTACTATTAGGGTTTCCAGCAGTATAACTATAAATCCGAACACCAGTTACAGCAACATTCTCGAATTTGTTTTGACTGAAGGTAACATTGTTGTTTTGTGTCGGTCCCCAAGCAGCAGAAAAGTTGATTGCAGGGTATCCTAAAGCAATATTTTTAAAGGTATTGCCAGTAATGTTTGCACCTGTAGATGCTCCATTTACAAAAACACCTCCTGCACCCGTAAACTCATTGTTTGTTATTGTTAGATTTGCAAATCCCGACAAATAAAACGATCCACCATTCTCCGTTTTCGAGTTGGTTACAGTTACATTCCCACCATCATAGGTATTGATTGCATTGTAGGATCCGGAACCTTTAACAGTAACATTATCAAAGCTTAATGGGCCTTTTGGATTTGCTCCACCATCAGCACGCAAAATCATTATTGGTGCAACTTCAGATGGATTGGTTGATTCGAAAATCACATCCTTAAAGGTCAAACCATCACCAATGATAGTTGCATCTATTCCAAAACCAAGGGTGATAGCCCTGCGGCCACCAGAACTGGGATTCGTTGAGATACCCGTGAATAAAAAATCTACTCGTTCAAATGTAACCCCGTTAAAAGATGGGGCACCAAACTCAGCAGTCAATAGAGGTGCCGTACTTCTTTCAATTTTAAAGTCCTCGAAGCTCACATTCACAAACGGACCTGCAAGGCGAACACGGTTTGTAAGTATGGTTTGATTGGAACCAGTTCCGTGTAGATTTATGTTTTTGTTTACTAACAGGTCTTCATTATAGGACCCTGGAGCTACATTCACAGTATTTCCTGCAGTTGCAGCATCGATACCTCGTTGGATACTTCCTGAGGCAGTAGTTACAAATAAATTATTAGTTTTAACAGTTACTAAACCTAAAGTACTTAAATCGATTTTATGAGCTATCTGGTCTTCTATCTGGAAACAATCTGCTAAGACTGTTCTACTTAAAGTAGCACCAGTAGTTGCATCTTTAAAGATAGCTGATGTAGCATCTACATTTGCAGTTTTCCAGATTCCTATGGTTTTCAATGTTGTATTACCAATATTGAAAATACCTGTTCCTGATTGATCAATTAATAACTGACCCCATGGAGCTACACAACCACTTATATCAACATTTGTTAAACTTACATTACTCATATCATTATATAACTGGAATGATAATGCACCTTTACCAACTGTTCCACTTACAGTAACGCCATTTAAAGTAATTGTACCTGCAGCTGCATAAGCAGATGCATTTGTAAATACAATTCCATAGGCTTTATGAGTTGTAGAAGGACCGTTACTTGACGTAACAGTTACATTAGTTAAAGAAGCATTTCCATGGAAACCAAAGAATGATAAATCATGTTGATTACTAACACCTGCTTGGCTATTGTTAGCAAAGTTACAATTAGTAAAATTAAAGTTTGTTCCAATATTGGCCAGCGTACCACTTGGATTATATGTAAATGCGCTGGATGCATTGTCATTCATCTGGCAATCAGTAACTGTTAATTCATCAAAAGAAGGAACAGCAGTTGCAATACGTAATCCAAATCCATTATTAGAAAGGGAACAGTTATTAATGATTTTAACATCAGTTACACTAGCTGTATTATTAAAGGCAATACCTGACCCTTGATTGCCTGAAGCTTCTACCCCAGAAAATGTATAATATCCGGAAGCAGTAGCACTTTGTACCAAAATACCCGCACCAGGGTTTTCACCACCTGTTGCACCGGTAACTTTTAAGTTACTTATTACTAAACGATCAGTTGCATTAGCACCTGAAGCAGTAATAGTTATTACAGGAGTAGTGGCTGCAGCCGAACTAATAATAGTAGTAGCACCTGCTCCATTTAAAGTTATACGTTTATTTACAGTTACGTTTTCGTTAAATGTACCGGCCGATACCAACAAAGTTGCTCCGGCTGTGGCAACGGTAGCAGCACTATTAATTTTTGTAAATATAGCCCGGTCGTACCACTGACCTGTAGCGCTATTCAGATAAACCGTTTTATCAAAGGTATTAGCGGCCAAGACATTATTGAAGTCAATGACTACTCCAGTGGCAGCTGAAACATACCTTCCGGTTCCGTTAATGAAAGCATTTCCGGTGAGAGCTGTTAATATAGCGCCACCACCGAAACCTACTCCGGCATTATCAAAATAATTATTGAGTACGGATAGTCCGTTAACATTTTCAGTACTGCCAATACTGGTGCCCATGAATTTATTTCCTTTAATTAAGATAGTCTCATTCCATGGGAAAGAATAACCACCAGCCAGTGAAACACCGGTCACCCAACTTTTTATAATATTATTTTCAATGGTCACATTTGTTTGAGATGCTACATTTCCAACCAATACTCCTCTTTTACTTAAATCAGGAGTCTGATTTACATTTGTACCATCGATATAAAAACCCTTAATGGTCACGTTATTGGCGTTAACGAGGAATGGTCCTTCCACTACAGCTTCTGAATTTCGGGTTCCGTTTCCTATCACTGAAGCATTGGGACCCAGAATGGTTAAGGCTTTACTTACATCAATGTTTTCAGTGTACGTTCCTGCTGCCACTTCAATCACATCACCTGCAGTTGCAGCATTAATGGCTGCTTGAATGGTACAATACCCAACTCCGGTATTTGCATTAACTACCGGGCCAACAG
>CAZKCK010000296.1:0-4497 GCA_964550695.1 uncultured Bacteroidales bacterium
TTTGTGTGATCCGTATATCCACGGGCATAAAGTTCCATGCTGGTTTCGGGTCCTGAAATAAAAATCTTTGTTTTTTCCGGCCTGAGTTGCACGTTTAGTTTTCGCATAATTTCCTGAATTTCAGCAATAATTTTTGGTTGATCAGCTTTTTGCAATGGTAAAATGCTCAGGTTGAACCCTCCGCCCCATGAATCAGTATAATCTGCTTCTCCGGGTGCAACAGTATAGGGAGCCCAGGCATCTGCAAATGTATGGCTGCAGGTAACCGAAACATCTTCAACAACACCAACCACCCTGAAGTCTTTCATCCTCAGTGTAATGGTTTTGCCAATGGCAGGATTGTTTTTAAATATGTGTTTACGCAAACTTTCACTTATTACAATTACGTTTTCTTTCTGATCAAATTCTGAACGGTTAAACGGGCGACCTTCCAGAAAAGCAAACTGATAGATCGACCAGAAAGGATAATCGGTATAGATAATTTTTTTTCGGAGCAACCTGCCCGAAGTAAATAATTCGAAATCTCCTTCGGTTGAGGTACATGTCAATGCCCCGGTTTTGAAGGTTTTGAGGTACTGGTTAATCAACTTTAGGCTTAATGCATTGAGTGACATGCCGTTTTCATATTCAGTTTTAACCCTTGTGATGAACAACATGCGGTCAAGGTTCACTTCAGGTGGTTTGGGAGCCGTCTGGTTATCGAAAATCAGGGCAGCTATCATAATAATCATCACGGTTGTACTGATTCCGAATAAATTGAGTGCAGAGAAGAACTTCTTCTGCATCAGGGTTTTAAATACTATTTTTAAATAATTTTTCAGCATAATGTATGGGGTTTTGCCAAAAAGTCTGATTAAACTACCTGCCGCCCGTCAAAGAACCGGATGATGCGGCCTGTCTGACGCGCCAGGTTCTCATCGTGTGTGACCATTACAATGGTGGTTCCTTCACGGTTGAGGTCAAATAATATGTTCATGATTTCCTCACCCATGCGGCTGTCGAGGTTGCCGGTGGGTTCATCAGCCAGAATGATTGAAGGATTTCCGGCAACAGCCCTTGCAATAGCCACCCGCTGACTCTGTCCGCCTGAAAGTTCCGTGGGGAAATGTTTCATACGGTGCGTTAGTCCCACATGCTCAAGTACCCTGATGGCCCGTTCACGCCGGGTTTTTGCTGAAACCGACGGATTGTACAACATAGGCAGTTCCACATTGTCAAGCACATTGAGTTCATTGATGAGATGGAAACTCTGAAATACGAAACCGATGTATTTGTTGCGGAATGCTGCTTTTTCACGGTCCTTCAGGGCTGATGAATCTTTTCCGTCAATCAGCACACGGCCTTCCGTTGGCTCATCCAGCAATCCGGCCACATTCAGCAGGGTGCTTTTACCGCATCCCGAGGGGCCCATCACCGAGACAAACTCCCCTTTTTCAATTTTCAGGTTTACCTGTTCAAGCGCCACTGTTTCTATGGTTTTGGTGCGGTAAACTTTTTGAATGTCATTCAGTTGTATCATAGCTTATCGTTTAACGTTCAATTCATTGAGTTTTAAATACGGTTTCATGTCGTCAATAATAACTTCATCATCCGGTTGCAGTCCGCTCAGGATTTCCACTGATTCATAATTGCATTCACCAAGCTCTGCCAGGTGTTTTATGGCTTTATTCCCTTTGATTACAAACATTCCGGCGGTTCCGGGTTGTGAATAATACGGGCCGTTTTTAAGCAGGAGGCAGTTTTTACGGAAGGAAGTAACCAGATACACTTCAACTTTCTGGTTGAGCCGTAATCCTTTAAAGCCTGCAGAATCTGCCACAATCGTGAACTTGATGCTGGCATTTTCTACGGATGGAATCACCTTCTCCACTTTACCGGTTGTTGTGTAGTCGTTTGATTTGATGATGACTTTAATCCCCGGCCTGATACTGATTGCATTGGCATCGGTTACGGCAGATTCAATCTTGAAATTGCTTAAATCTGAAATCCTGGCCAATTGCTGACCTTTTGCAATACTGCTGCCAATACGGGTCTCGAGCCATGTGATGACGCCTTTGTTTCCGGCCCTGATGCCCGAACGCTCAATTTCCTGACGACGTTCAGCAATAGCTGCTTCGCTGAGTTTGATGTCCAGTTCCAGTTCTTTGATTTGTGACTGATCCATCCGCTTTTTATGACGGTTCTGCTCATTTAGCTGTTCGAGTTGTAAAAGCGAAATTTCATAAGCAGTACGTGCCTTCTCAACCACTTCAAGCGGGCTCCCGCCTATATGGCTGATGTTTTTTTCATTGGTATAATCGGCCTTCAAGCCCTGTACCTCCAGTTCTTTTATTTTTTTGGCTGTATTGTAATTGGTTTCGTTTTCTTCAATTTCAATTTTATAACGGACCAGGCGCGTAAGTTTGAGCTCCTTTTCATCCATCAGTCTGGTAAGCCCGGCAAGCTCATATTCGGTATCAAGTTGTAAAACTGAGTCGCCAATATTTACCGCATCACCTGTATTCAGATGTATGGTGTTAAGTTTTGAATTGATGGGTGAAGTGATTACTTCTTCATATACCGGAACCACAATGCCCGAGGTGCTGACTGTGGTTTCGAGGTCTCCCATGAAAACAACGGCTTTTGTAAGTTCGTGGTAACGAACTGATGTGGAAAACAATTTTGGAAAAAACACAAAAGCAGCCACCCCGGCAATCACCATCAGCAGGGCAATGATGAGTTTGTTGAGGCGTTGTTTTCTGAGAAATTCCTTTCCAACGGGTCTGTCCATCCTTTAATAATTTTGAAAAGGAGTTTCAAACCATGTACCTTGTTTGTTAAAGTGTTGGTTATTAGTAATTTTTGGTGTTAAACGGGTTTAAAATGTGTCCATGAATGGACGCAGTGCCCATTTTTGTTTTTGTAAAATCCCTCAATCTGTTGTCAGGAATATGTTAATTTTGCATAAAATACTTTGAATATGAATACTTTGACATTTCAGACGAAACTTGACAGCAATATGATTCAATTAAGCAATGCGGGTGATTTTATTGGAAAAGATGTGATAGTTTCTATCATTGAGATTCCTTTACCAGAAGTCCGGAATACTAAAAAAACATGGAGATTTCTGGGTGCCATAAATTTAAACGGTAAAATCGACGGCGTAAATATCAGAGATTTAGCTTATGAGTAAAATTTTAATCGATACCAATATCTTAGTATATGCTTTAGATGAGTCATCTGAATTTTTTGATGGAGCTTCTGCGTTACTTCAAAATGAAAAGAATGTCTATCATATAACAACTAAAACTGTTTTCTGACTATTCTGGTAGCACCTGCCTGAGCAGTGGGCATAATCAGCATGGATTCAATATTTACATGTGCCGGGCGTTCCAGCGCAAAAACAATGGCCTCGGCAATATCAGCGGCTGAAAGTGGTGTAAATCCGTCATATACGGCTTTGGCTTTTTCGTCATCTCCTTTAAACCTCACATTCGAAAACTCGGTTTCAACTGCTCCGGGAGCTATATCGGTCACCCGCACACCGGTTCCGGCAAGATCCATCCTGAGCGATTTTGAGATCATTTTCACAAATGCCTTGCTGCCGCAATACACCGAACCACCTTCATAAGCCTCTGAACCAGCTATGGAACTGATGTTTACAATATGCCCGCAGGTATTTTTCAGAAAAGGGATGCTGAGTTGTGCCACACGCGTAAAAGCCCTGATATTGATATCAATCATCTGGTTAAAATCATGCCAGTCATAATCTTCGAACGAACTTTTGCCCAGTGCCAGCCCTGCATTGTTAATCAGTGCATCAATTGAATAGCCTTGGATGCCGTCAAAGAATTCATCAATCGCCTGAACATTGCACAGGTCAACTTCAAATGCAATGGCATTTACCGGGTATGCATCCATGAGTTCCCGGCTCAGTTTTTCGAGGCGGTCAGCCCTGCGGGATAACAAGATAAGGTTTTTGCCTTTTTGTGCAAGCAGCCGTGCGGTGGCTTCGCCAATTCCTGAACTGGCGCCGGTAATGAGGGTGTAAGTGTGTTTATCCATTGTTGGGTGTGTAAATAGGATTGTACTCAGAGAAAATTTTTAAGATCTGTGACGGTTGGTTGAACAGGCAATTTGGACACAGTCCACTTGAAAACTCAACACAGGTGCAAAAATACAAATTCCGGCGAAGCGGGTTTTAGCGCAATCGTTAAAGAAGCAGGGTTAAGGGTGAAAGGTTAAAGATGAAAGGTAAATGGTGAACCCGGTGGTTGAGCTTGTCGAAACCACGGGTACAGGGTAAATGGTAAATGATGAAGGGTGAAGCTTACCCAACCGAAGCATGAGGGTGGGGGTGAAGGGTTTTGAAAGACATTGTAAATTGGTAATTGTAAATATTTGAAAACCAACATCCGGATGGCATAATATTTACAATTTAATATTTACAATTTGATCTTTACAATCTCTTTATAATCTTAGCGCTTACGTTCAAATCCTTTGATGCCAGGCGGCAGA
>CAZKCK010000297.1:0-4458 GCA_964550695.1 uncultured Bacteroidales bacterium
AAATTGCGCAACTTTGATATTGAATTATAAGATTGATGAAAAAGAAATATAAAATTCTGGTCCATCTGATTTACTGGCTGTATATGTTCAACCAGTTTATTTTCCCGTTTTATATCGGGCAGTCAGAAAACTATACATGGACTGACACAGGTCTCTCGATGTTTCTGTGTTTAATAAACTTTTACATCATTTACTTCCTGATCCCTGTACTGCTTAAACGCGTAAAGATTATTCTTACGCTGATTATCGGAGTATTTATCATCATTGGAATAGGATATTTCAGGTATTATGCCGAAGTGGTGTTCTGGCGGGATATTTACAAAGCGCCGAGTTCTGATCTGATAAATATGTGTAGCTGGCTTGTTATTTCTATTCGTAACTCAATTATATCAGCCACTTATGCCATTCTTATCAAACTTGCCATCGATTGGTATGAAGCCCAGAAACTGCGTACAGAACTTGTTACACAAAATCAGGCCAGTGAACTGGCATTGCTGCGTTCACAGGTAAATCCGCATTTTTTGTTCAACACGCTTAACAATATCTATTCACTGGTATACAAGAAATCAGATCAGGCGCCTGAAGCAGTGATGAAACTCTCCGCCATTATGCGGTATATGTTGTATGAAGCCAATACTGATAAGGTGATGCTTCACCGTGAAGTTGATTACCTGAAAAGCTTCATTGAACTGCAGAAGCTAAGGTTCAGGAGCGATGATTTTGTAAAGTTTGATATTGAAGGGGATCCCGGAAATCAGCGTATTGCCCCCATGCTGTTGGTACCTTTCATTGAAAATGCCTTTAAGCACTGCAACCGCAATGTTGAGGGTTATGGCATTGTAATCAGGCTGCAGGTGCTTGAAAACACTACCTTGTTTGAAGTGACGAACTATGTAAAACCCAATAAAGACACAGCCCCGGCCGAGAATCGCGGAATCGGGCTGCAGAATGTCAGGCGCAGGCTTGAATTGCTCTATCCCGGCGCTCACCGGCTTGAAATCAATGAAGACGACGGTAAATACAAGATAGCATTAACAATCAGCAACCAATGAAGATTAACTGTATAGCCATTGATGATGAACCCCTGGCGCTGGATATCATCAGGGAATATTGTGCAAAGGTTCCGTTTCTGAACCTGCTCCGTACTTTTGACAATGCCATCGAATCACTCGAATTCCTGCGCAGCAGGAGTGTTGACCTGATTTTTCTGGATATTCAGATGCAGGATCTTACCGGCATTCAGTTGCTGCGCGCCATACAGCATCCGCCAATGGTGATATTTACTACAGCTTATGATCATTATGCCATTGAAGGTTTTGAACTTGATGGCCTTGACTACATGCTGAAGCCTGTTTCGTTTGAACGTTTTATGAAAGGTGTGGATAAAGCCTTGGACCGCATGAAACAAATACCAGGCTCCGGCCTGACTGAGGAGATACAACCTGCTGAGAGCAAGGAAGATTTTTTCTTTGTAAAAACCGAAACGCGTATTGAGCGGATATGCTTCAGCGATGTATTGTTTATTGAAGGTAAAGGCGACTACTGGCGTATTGTGATGCCCGGCCGGAAGATCATGAGTCTGCTGAACTTCAGGAAACTGGAAGAAATATTGCCACCCAGCCGCTTTGTAAGAGTTCATAAATCGTATGTGGTATCACTCGAAAAAATTGACAGCGTTGAACGCAACCGTATATTTATCGGTACACATGTGATTCCCATCAGCGATACCTTTCATAAGCAGTTTTTTGAACTGATTGAACGGCGAAAATAGATTTTTCAGGACTTTTGGCAATCTCTTTTGGTGGCCTATATTAATTTTTGGTAAAGCTTTGTTTACCTGCCAAAAAAAAGTTGACAATTAAAATTAAAATTCATTACTTTTACACAGTTTTTGCACTTTTGGAGGAATTTCATCCATTATAAGTGCCTTCACTAATTTAATAAACTGTTAATCTAATATTTATGAGAAAAAAAACGATGACCTTTTTAGCCATTTTAACGGTTTTGCCGTTTATTCTGGCTGCTAATTTCCTGCTGACCATCCCCGGTGCCGGGAATGACATCAATGGCGTTTACAAAAACGACAAATTTGTGTTGAAAGTTGAGAACTTCAACCAGCAAGCAAGTACATTCAGTTTCACGCTGAATTCCCCCCAGGGTTCAGCCTGTACCCTGTCACTTCAGGGAACAGCAACCCGCCTTCCTTTAAACTATTCAAGCCCTGACAAAGTAAGGTATGAATACAAGGATGCCAGTGGTAGCCGGTACTTCTTTACTGTGTACTCCGGAAAAGACGCTTCCGTTGAAATTATGCGGTATGACGACGCAAACAAAGCCTCCAATTCATGCCTGCAAAACAGTGTAAGTTCGAAATTGACATTCGAACGTAAGAAGTAAACACATGCCATGTTAAATTTTAAAAACTAAAAATTATGAAAAAACTTTTCATCAGTTCAGCATTTCTGGTCATGGCATTGTTCGGCACTGTACAGACCTTTGCATTGGTTCAACTCACCCAGACCACCAGCCAGGTACCTGTTGCCTTGACTGGAATATCTTGTGCAGCTGGTTCTGTTAACACAGCCAATCAGTATTTACGTGTTTACGATCTGGCAAGCTATGGAATTACCACGGACTTCACCGTATCACAAGTAGAATTTGGGATTGAAGAATGTATCGGACCCAATGGTTCGGGTCAGCAACCTGTAGTTATTAATATCTATACCCTCAGCGGACCGCTGTTGTATGCCAATATGACCCTTAAGTCTTCAACACCTGTAACTATTTTTGACAGCCAGGCGATGACCACCCAGCTTTTCAACATTGTGCCTACCCTTATCCCGGCAGGTTCTGTAATGGTGGTGGAATATACTGTTCAGGACAATTATAATTTATATGGAAACGGCCGCTATTACCCCGGTGCCAACAGTCTGGGGCAAACCGGACCAAGTTATCTTGCTGCATCTGAATGTGGCTTAGCCAATCCATTAAGTTACGCTACCATTGGTTTCCCTGACAGTCATTTAATTATCAATGCCTACGGAGAAATAACCACCACAAGTGTGCCGGTTTCCAACTGGGCACTGTACCTTGCTATCGGAATGATGGTGGTTGTAATGGCCGTTGCTGTACGCAGAAGATTCATTTAGTATTTATACCAACCATAAGTTAAGCAGCTCTGACAAACGGAGCTGCTTTTTTTTATTTCACATACAGCCCCGGCCCTTGATCGGATACTTTTATCAATGTTCATTTAAACACCAACTTAAGGTGTTGTACTAACAATTTTATGGCGAAACAATAACTTTGTTGCTTTCATTATTCAATATCCATTATAAATCCATCTTCATTCTGAGAATTTCGTGAATATCTTCCCATCAAAACGGTACAAACCCATATACATACCGCTGAACCATAGGTTCCCCGATTTATCTTCCAGAATGGGAACAATACGATCTTTTTGGGGTAGTCCATCGTTAGCTGTAAATAATTTAACCGTTTTGCCATCGTAACGGCTCAATCCTTCCTGCGTATTATACCAGATATTACCGGATTTATCTTCTAAAACAGTAAAAGGGCCAAAATTGGCTTTCTCATTAAAAACGTTTTTTGTGAAGGTTTTGCCATCGTAACGGCCCAAACCGGTGAAAACAGAAGCAAACCACAGATTCCCTTTTCTGTCTTCGATGATACGGTCAGTTCTTCTGATTATGTTGTAAGGAACCACAAGCGTTAACGATTTGCCGTCAAAACGTGAAACACCCTCACTTATACAGGCCGCGAACCAAATGTTTCCTGTTTTGTCTTCCAGAATTGAAAATATTGCCTTAAGCTTCAGGCTATCGTTGTTACTGACATTGCTATTATCCAAAAAGCGTGTAAAATAGTTTCCTTTGTAACAAAATACCCCATCATCGGTACCAAACCAGATTGTACCGCTTTTATCCTGCATCATACACCACACGCCATTTTCAACAGGAGGATTATGGCTTTGTGAATGATTGGAATTGAACGATGTACCATAGTTCAGCGTGATTGAAATTTTTGTAAAGGTTTTGCCATCGTAGCGATTGAGCCCTGTTTTTGTTCCGAACCAGATATTCCCCTGACGATCTTCCAGAATTGAATACACAATGTCGTTATCCAGGCCATCTTTCATTGTAAAATGGGTGAAAGATTTTCCATCATAGCGATAAACCCCTTCCCCATTGCTGACAAACCAGAGGTTGCCATTTTTATCCTGCAACCCATACCCAATCCCGGCATTTTTGTTTACACCAAGAGGTTTAGGAATTTCTGGCAGCCCATCAGTATTTGTTCTCTGCTCAGAATCACTGCTTTGGGATAAGTCAGTTCTGACATGTTCATTGCAGGAGGAAAAGGTTAGGCATACCAAAAGCAATGCTAAAACCGGATAATGCAAAAGATGATTTTTCATTTGCCAAAGTTAACTGTTTT
>CAZKCK010000298.1:0-4409 GCA_964550695.1 uncultured Bacteroidales bacterium
TTCTGTTTCTTGTCATAGCTTTCATCGGATTGAATGCTCAGGTGGCAATTAATACAGATGGTTCGCCACCGGATAATTCTGCCATGCTTGATGTGAAATCAACGCAGAAAGGATTGCTGGCACCCCGGATGACTGCTGCCCAAATGCTTTCTATTCCGGAACCTGCCACCGGACTGATGGTTTATAATACCAGCACAGAGGGTGTTTTCCCGTTCAATTTTGTGCCCGGTTATTATTTCTACAATGGTGCCATTTGGGTTCCTGTATCCGGACCTTCGGTTCTGAATACACTCCCCGCATTAAATCAGTCACAAATCAATGCTTTAAGCCCTGTTGCGGGCATGGTGGTTTTAAACACTTCAACCAATTGTCTGAATTATTCTACAGGAGTTTCATGGATGGAAATATGCGGCAACTGTACTCCCCAACCCACAGCTTCAAATGCAGGCGCTGACCAGGTTATTGCTGCCAGCCAAACCTTGCTTACCGCAAATACCCCATTGTCAGGCACTGGTGCATGGTCTATTCAGAGTGGAACAGGTGGTGTTATAGCCCAGTCACTGAATCCTGCAAGTAGCTTTACAGGTACACAACCCGGGAATTATGTGCTTCAATGGACCATTTCCACCTCTTGCGGAAGTAATTCTGACCTTGTGAATATCAGTTTTATCAATATTCCCCCACCAGCTTCTGCAGGGATGATTTTTGCACCCTATGTGGATTGTACACTCTGGCCAAATTTCGAAATTCAGAATACATCAGTTTCCGGAATCTATCTGTATACCTGTGCTTTTATTGTTGATGATCAGTTTGCTGCAGGAGCCAATCCCTGCTGGGGCGGGTATTCAACGCTTCAGATGGATTACTATCAGGATAAAATTTCGGCTTTACGGAGTCAGGGAGGTGATATCATTATGTCGTTCGGAGGTGCCAACGGGATTGAACTGGCATACGCCGCTGCTGATGAATTTTATGCACGTGATGCTTATAAAACAGTAATTGATGCCTATAGTCTGACGAGTATTGATTTCGATATTGAAGGATTCCTGGCTGCCGATGCCGCTTCTGTGCTTCGTCGCTCCAAAGCCATGAAACTTTTGCAGAATGAATATCCGGGATTAAAGATTAGTCTTACGCTGGCATGTTTGCCTACTGGCCTTACCAACGATGGCTTGAATGTGGTGCAAAGTGCAATCAATCAAAATGTTGATATTTCATGTGTTAATTTGATGGCCATGGACTATGGTCCCGCGACCATCGATATGGGTGATGCAGCTATTTCAGCCGGAGAAGCGCTTTTTACGCAGTTGCAGACCATGTACCAGAATTCAGGAGTTGTTATTGCAGATTCTTTAATCTGGCTGAAAATCGGAATTACCCCCATGATAGGTCAAAATGATGTTCAGGGCGAGATATTTAACCTGAATGATGCTTCAGATGTGGCGAATTGGGCTGCACAGCATCATATAGGCAGGCTTTCGCTTTGGTCGGCCAACCGCGACCGGCAGTGTGCCAGTGCAACTGATCCGCTTTATTCCTGTAGCCATATTCAGCAGGAATTGTTTGAATTTTCCGGCATCTTTGGCAATGTTGCTCCCTACCTTGTTTTGAGCCCGTGTGGAAAAAGTTCGGTAAAGTCGAAAAAATGATTTTTTCGTATATGTGAGGATTTTATAAAAACGGCCCTGAAACACAATGTTGCAGGGCCGTTTTGGTTTTTGAGAGGAAAGATTAGAAAGCAGCTAAGAATTCTTCATCAATCCGCTTGATGAGTCCGTCGCAACCTGCATTGAACATACGGGCAGCATCATCGACTGCAGTGTAGTTAAACTCAAGTTGTCCGCATTTTTTGCCTGGCAGAAGGGCGGCAAATTCAAGGAAGATGTCTTCGGGTTCCTGTGGGCTGTTCAATCCGAAACGCTTGTGGAGGTCGGCAAGTAATTGCAGCGAATTCATGCGTGTTTTGGATGGGAGCCCGGCCTGGAATGTCTGCAGGTTTTTCTGGGTATTGCTGAAAGTTCCGCCAATTTCGAACGGGAAGGAGGCCGGAAGAATGAGGTCAGCAGCAAGGGCTGAATCGGTCATGAAATAATCCATCACCACCTTGAAATCAATATGGCTGAACCATTCAGTCATGCGATCCCTGTCGTTGGCACAGCCCATCGGGTCTTCCCCAAAGATAAAGAGGTTGCGCAGACTTCCGTCATCGAGTTTTGTTTTGGTGCAACCGGCAGGAGTGGGGATGTTCCGCACGTTCCAAACTTTCTCCAGAATTGCCATTACTTCTGGATCGTGGAGGTCGGTGTGGCCTGGTCCTGAATTTACACGCAGTCCGTTGTCGATAATTCCCTGACTGTTACAGCTTTCTTTGAGAGCAACGAGCCCCATGGCAGTCTTTCCGGTTTTCCCGGTAATGCCGGCAAGGTTGGCCAATTCTGTAGCAGCAGCACCTGAGATTTCTTTTTCACTGAAAATCAGTACGGCATTGGTGTCATCATTGTAGCCACTGGCAAACAGTTCAAGTTCTGAAGCTGTTACACCGGCTGTTTTCAGCAATACTGCATAGTCTTCGGCCAGCAGGTTTTGCTTGTAGGTTTCAAATCCGAGCATCAGGGTATTGATAAACAAATCGTTCTGCAATCCCCGGCTGATCAGGTAATGATTGGCCGCCTTAATAAAAGCATAGTAGGATTTTATTTTCAGAACACTGCCTGCTTTATGTTCCATACTGCTTTTTTCAAGCGAAGTAATCAGGTGAACAGGTGCTTTGTGACTGTAATGTGTGGCATTCACAATAAAACTGATCACCGGATGGTCCATGTTGAGTTCACAGCCCATCACGTAAAAGTTGCGGGCTTCGGTAAGGTCGTTGAAGGGTACATTGAATTCAGATGCATGCATGTATCCCTTGCCGCGCCCCATATACTGAAAACTGTTCACATTGGGGGTTTTAACACCACCGCGTGCCAGTTTTTGAATCATATACTGTTCTTCATTGGTAAGTCTTGCGCCGGCAGTAAATGCATTTTCAGCAGGTTTTACAGCTTTAATCTTCAGTTCAATCAGGTTCAGCGCCTCTTCAAAACTGATTTCCCTGAAGCTGCCATTTTCACGCAGCATGGGTTTCAGTATGCGTTTGGAATCATTGATGAAGCGGTAGCCGAATTTGATCCTTCGGTTAATGTTGCCTGAATGGTTGATGGTGCCCTTTCGGCCGTCAGTCCTGAAAACAAATCCTTTACGGTGCTTCAGTGTAATCTCGAAGCCTTCTGATCCCATAAAATCGATCGCAGGAACTTCTTCGGTAAGCACAGGACCGGGTTTAAACGGAACATTTTCGGTAATGGCTCCTGTGGGGCAAGCCGAGATGCACAGTCCGCATGATTCGCAAGGGGTGTCGGTGAGTGAGTCGCCCATGCTCGGAGCAACATAGGTGTCGAATCCGCGGTCAACAAGACCAAGGGCTCCGGCTCCGACCACCTCACGGCAGATACGTACACAACGGCTGCAGAGAACGCATTTGTTGTTGTCGATTTCAATATACGGGTGGCGGAAATCGATCTGGTATTCGTTGAATTCGCCATCATATTTTGTTTGATCGGCACCGTATTCAGTGGCATATTTCTTCAGGTCGCAGGTATAGTATTCGGTGCATCCGCATTCAAGGCAGCGCTGGGCTTCCTGCAAGGCGATTTCTTCATTTTCATAGCCAAGTTCTACTTCGCTGAAATTGAGTCGCTTTTCAGGATCGAGTACGGGCATTTCCTGCCGGGTCTGGCAGTTGAAATGACCTTTGTAAGCATCCTTTTCCTGAGTTTTAAAGTTGTCTTTACGGCTGATAAACTCTTTGCGCAGGGGCTCCACGGGCTGGCCTGTAAGATACTGGTGGCAACTCAGCGCTGCCCGTTTGGCCTGTGCCACAGCTTCGATGATGGTCGCAGGTCCGCTTACAGCATCACCGCAGGCAAACATATTCTGTATCCCTGTGCGCTGTGTTTTGGTATCAGCATCAATGTCGCCATATTTGTTGGGTTTAAGCTGACCGTTTTTAGCAAAGCTGTTGACGTTTTCCAGGAAGTTGATATCCGTTTTTTGTCCGATGGCAGCCAGAATGTAATCGAGTTCAATATCATATTCCGAACCTTCCACGGGCACGGGACGGCGGCGGCCTGAAGCATCAGGTTCACCCAGTTCCATGCGGATGCAGGTAGCCGATTTCAGTGTGCCGTCAGGGTTTTTGTTGATGCGTGTGGGATTGGTGAGGAAGAGGTATTCAACGCCTTCAAGTTTTGACTCGTGAATCTCGATGGGGTTGGCCGGCATTTCGGCTTCGGTGCGGCGGTAAATAACATATACTTTTTTTGCACCACAGCGGATTGAAGTACGACAACAGTCCATGGCAGTATTTC
>CAZKCK010000299.1:0-4405 GCA_964550695.1 uncultured Bacteroidales bacterium
GCATCCATGTCGCCCGATGTGAATGACCCGGGATACAGGGCTGTTTCATTTGACGATCTGGCAAAGGCCTATGCTGAACAAGCTTCCGGACTCCTTGACGGTGGTGTGGATATCCTGCTGATTGAAACCATTTTCGATACCCTGAATGCCAAGGCTGCACTCTTTGCCGTAAATGACGTGCTCCGTAAAAAGAATCTTGAGTTTGTGATTGCCGGCGATGGTTCAAAACACAAATTTCCTTTGATGATTTCCGGTACCATTACCGATGCCAGTGGAAGAACCCTATCGGGCCAGACTACCGAGGCATTCCTGAATTCACTATCGCACACCGAGCTGCTGAGTATAGGTTTTAACTGCGCTCTGGGAGCCAAGGAAATGCGTCCGTATATTGCTGAACTCGCTGCAAAGGCACCGTTCCGTATCAGTGCCTACCCCAATGCCGGTCTCCCGAACCAGTTTGGTCAGTATGACGAAAGCCCCCGTCAAATGGGTATTCACATACAGGATTTTACACAAAACCAGTTTGTAAATATTATTGGAGGATGCTGCGGTACCACACCGGACCATATCCGTGAATTTGCACGAATTGCAGCCACTGCTCCGGTTCACCGGATTGCCGAACAACCTCACCGGCTGAAGCTCAGCGGTCTTGAACCTCTTACCGTATTTCCGGGAAGCAACTTCATCAACATTGGTGAACGTACTAACGTGAGCGGTTCCAGGAAATTTGCAAAACTGATTGTTGCCGGGAATTATGAGGAAGCCCTGATTATTGCCCGCCAACAGGTTGAAAACGGTGCACAGGTGATTGATGTGAATATGGATGAAGCCATGCTTGACTCTGAAAAAGCCATGGTTAAATTTCTACATCTGCTGTCGGCTGAGCCGGATATTGCCAAAGTACCCGTAATGATCGACTCTTCGAAATGGAGCGTGATTGAAGCCGGATTAAAATGCCTTCAGGGCAAGGCCATTGTAAATTCAATCAGCCTGAAGGAAGGAGAAACGGCATTTAAGGAACGCGCTGCCAAAATACGGGATTATGGTGCGGCTACTGTAGTCATGGCCTTTGATGAAGAAGGACAGGCATCCACCTTTGTCCGCCGGACGGAAATCTGTGCAAGGGCTTACCGTATCCTTACCAAAGAAGTTGGGTTCCCGCCCGAAGATATCATTTTCGATCCCAACATTCTGACTGTTGCCACCGGCATGGACGAACACAACAATTATGCTGTTGATTTCATCAAAACCATACGCTGGATTAAAGAAAACCTGCCTCATGCACGTGTAAGCGGAGGAATCAGCAATTTATCATTTTCTTTCAGGGGCAACGAAACCGTTCGCGAAGCCATGCATTCTGCCTTTCTGTACCATGCGGTAAAGGCAGGGCTGGATATGGGCATTGTAAATGCCGGACAACTCACGGTTTATGATGAAATTGACCCCGACCTGCTTCATCTGGTGGAAGATGTAATCCTGAACCGCCGCCGTGATGCCACCGAACGTCTGATTGTTTTTGCTGAAAAGGTTAAAGGACCGCATGCAAGAGAAGAAAGGCATGATGAATGGCGTGACAAGGTTGTTCAGGAACGGCTGAAACACGCGCTGATCAGGGGAATACCTGATTTTATTGAAACGGATGTGGAAGAAGCCCGGCAGCATTTCACGCAGGCGCTACATATTATTGAAGGTCCGCTGATGGACGGCATGAACGTGGTTGGAGACCTTTTTGGCTCTGGTAAAATGTTTCTGCCTCAGGTGGTTAAAAGTGCCAGGGTGATGAAGAAGGCAGTTGCTTATCTGCAGCCTTTCATCGAAGCCGAAAAACTTGCGGGAGGTACCGCCAATCAGATGGCTGGAAAAATTATCATGGCAACCGTAAAAGGAGATGTGCACGATATCGGCAAAAACATTGTTTCTGTAGTTCTATCATGTAACAACTATGAGGTGATTGACCTTGGCGTGATGGTTCCGGCGGCAAAAATCCTGCAGCGGGCCATTGAAGAAAAGGCAGATATCATCGGGCTCAGTGGCCTGATTACACCATCACTCGAAGAAATGGTGCAGGTGGCGCAGGAAATGGAACGCACACATTTTAAAGTTCCGCTGTTGATCGGTGGAGCCACAACCTCAGAAATACATACAGCTGTTAAAATTGCACCGCAATACAGTCAGCCGGTTATTCATGTGAAAGATGCAAGCCTTGCCGTGGGTGTGGTGGCCAATCTGCTATCAGCTTCCGCAAGAGAATCATTTATTGACAAGGTAAATGAAAAACACCTCCGCCTTCGCGAAAAATTTGCCGGTTCAGCCAAAAACGACAAATACATCAGCCTGAAACAAGCCCGTGAGAATAAGCTAAATATAAATTGGCCGGCTGGAAAAACAGAAGAACCGGAACATACCGGTATTTTTACCCTGCACAATTATCCGCTCAGTGAAATAAGCCGCTACATCGACTGGACCTTTTTCTTCCATGCATGGAAAATAAACGGAAGGTTTCCCGTCATTTTTGATGACCCGGTGAAGGGTGAAGAGGCCAGAAAGCTATACAACGATGCGAAAATAATGCTTGAGCAGATTATCAGCAATAAGATGCTGACCGCCAGCGGGGTATATTTCATTCTTCCGGCCGCTTCCAAAGGCGAGGATGTTGTAGTTTATGCTCCCGGCGACCGTTCCTTACCGCTCGAAACCTTTCATTTTCTGCGCAATCAGGAACTGAAGGAATCCGGCATCCCCAATCTGTCACTGGCTGATTTTGTTGCCCCAGTAGGATCAGGGTTCAGCGATTATCTGGGTGGTTTTGCGGTAACCGCCGGAACGGGTATTGAACCCTGGATTGAACAATATGAAAAAGACAATGATGATTATTCGGCTATCATGCTCAAAATTCTGGCCGACAGGCTGGCTGAGGCGTTTGCCGAACTGCTTCATCACAAGGTACGGACAGAAATCTGGGGATATTGCAAATCAGAAACCCTCGATATTCAGGCGGTTCTGAAGGAAGAATACCAGGGAATCCGACCTGCTCCGGGATATCCGGCCTGCCCTGACCACTCCGAAAAACGTATCCTTCTCGATTTGCTTGAAGCTGAAAACCAAGCCGGCATCCATCTTACCGAAAACTTTGCCATGTATCCGGCTGCTTCTGTCTCAGGATTTTACTTTGCACACCCGCTCTCACAATATTTCAATCTGGGCAGGCTCAGTCCCGATCAGGTTGAAGACTATGCCACACGCAAAAACACCACCATACAGCAGATTGAAAAATGGCTGAATATGAATCTGAATTACTAATGTGAGAATGTGAAAATATGCAAATGTGAAAATGTGCTGATGTGCTGATGTGCTGATGTGCCGATGTGCTGATGTGCTGATGTGCTGAAGTGCTGATGTGCTGATGTGCTGATGTGCCGATATGCTAATGTAGAAAAATGGAAATGAATTTTGTCTCTTTCGAAATTAAAAATTATTAATTAAAAATTACGATGAAGGTAACCGATATCATCAGTAAATCCGACAAAACACTGTTTTCGTTCGAGATACTTCCACCGCTCAAGGGGGGTACTTTTGAGGAAATCCAGAAAAATATCGAATCACTTTTTGAGTTCAATCCTCCATACATCAATGTAACGTATCATCAGGAGGAAGTGGTGTATAAAAAACGCGATGGCGGGCTGCTGGAGAAAAAAATTGTACGCAAACGGCCCGGGACTGTAGGGATTGCATCGGCCTTGCAATACAACTGCAAGGTTTCGGTGGTGCCGCATATAATCTGTGGCGGTTTTTCGCGGGAAGAAACCGAAAATGCCCTGATTGACCTTCATTTTCTTGGCATCACCAATGTGCTGGCTGTGCGTGGGGATCCCGAAAAATCGCAGAAAGAGTTCATTGCTGAACCTGATGGTCATGCCCACGCTGTGGATCTGGTAAAGCAGATTATGGATATGAACCGTGGCAAATACCTGGATGGCGAGCTCCAAAACTCAACAGCCACCGACTTTTGTGTTGGTGTGGCCGGTTACCCTGAGAAACATATGGAGGCTCCCAATATGCGGTCGGACTTAAAGTACCTGAAACAAAAAATAGATGCCGGTGCGCAATACATTGTAACACAATTGTTTTATGACAATGCAAAATACTTTGATTTCGTAAAACGCTGCCGTGAAGAAGGCATCAATGTACCTATCATCCCGGGATTGAAACCCATATCGTTGTTATCACATTTACAAACCCTCCCCAAGATATTCAGCATTGACATACCCGAAGCCCTGCAGATTGAAATTGAAAAATGCAAAACCAATCAGGCTGTGAGGCAGGTGGGTGTGGAATGGGCCATTCAGCAGACCAGAGAACTCATCAGTGCCCGTGCACCGGTGATCCATTTTTATACCATGGGCAA
>CAZKCK010000300.1:0-4402 GCA_964550695.1 uncultured Bacteroidales bacterium
ACAAATTAAAGGAAACGATTACACCGGAATCGAAAAATATGCCCAAATCATCCTCGATTCGTCCGAACGCGCTGTGGATTTGCTGATGAACCTGATGGATTGGGCGCGCTCGCAAACCGGCAGGATGGAATTCGTTCCCGAATATTTCGATTTGGTTGATTTTATTAAAGAAATGACGATTCTATTTGATGGCATTGCATTGCAAAAATCAATCACCATTAAAAGGGATTTACCTCACAATGTCACTGTTTTTGGAGATAAGGCCATGATAAGCACCGTTTTCAGGAACCTGGTTTCGAATGCCATCAAATTCACCACAACGGGTGGTGAGATTGTTATTTCGGTCTCCGAAAAACAAACCGGACTTAATATTTCGGTAAGCGATAACGGGGTTGGTATCCCGCAGGATATGATTGGCAGGCTATTCCGTATTGACGAAAATTATACAACTGCCGGCACCAATAACGAGCAGGGAACCGGCCTGGGTTTATTGCTTTGCAGGGAATTTGCAGAAAAACATGGCGGGAAGATATGGGTAGAAAGCGAAGTGGGGAAAGGGAGCACATTCAGTTTTACTCTTCCGGCAACTCAGCAAATGGCGAAGACCAACTACTTCAAGGGAATGAATACAGAATAAACTAATTTTGCGCTTACAGACTATACTATAGATGGAAAATCAAAAATCATCCGCCGCCAATCTGGCCGCTCTTCGCCGGCAGGTTGAGGAACTCCTGAAAGACAAGGCATCAAAAGCGGCTTCCGATCTTTCTGAAGCCGAAACTCTTAAACTTATACACGAGTTGGAAGTTTACCAAATTGAGCTGGAATTACAGAACGAGGAGCTTCGCCAGGCAAAATCCGAAACGCAGGATGCTGTTGATTTATACGATTTTGCACCTACCGGATATTTTACGCTGAACCAGACGGGTGAAATCATCAGGTTAAACCATGCGGGTGCTGAAATGCTTGGAAAAGACAGCATTTCATTAATTCACAGCCGGTTTGGCTTTTTTGTTTCTGAAGATTCAAGACCCGGCTTTAATTTCTTTCTCGAAAAAGCCACCAAAAACAAAACCAAGGAAACCTGTGAATTGAAGCTGGTTAAATCTGATAATTCACAAATGTATGTACAACTTAATGGTATTGTTACCGATAATGGAAACCAGTATCTTTTATCAGCCGTTGGTATCACCGACCGCAAACACACCGAGGATTTATTGCTCCAAACCCGTCAGAATTATGAAGCTTTTTTTAATTCCATCGATGATTTCCTTTTTGTGTTAGATGAACATGCGAATATAATTCACACCAATACCACTGTTATGAACCGTCTGGGTTATTCGTGGGAGGAACTCTGCGGAAAATCTGTTCTGTTGGTTCATCCGCCCGAACGCCGCGATGAAGCCGGAAGGATTGTAGGAGAAATGCTGATGGGAAAAGCAGCGTTTTGCCCGGTTCCGCTTATTACAAAATCCGGTATACAAATACCTGTTGAAACAAGGGTTACCCGCGGTGTTTGGGATGGTAACCCTGCAATTTTTGGTGTTACCAAAGACATTTCAAAATTAAAATTGTCAGAAGAAAAATTTTCAAAGTTATTTCACCTCAATCCTTCAGCCTGTGGTTTGAGCGATTTGGAAACACACAAATATGTAGAAGTAAATCAGGTGTTCTATGATTTATTCGGGTTTACTAAAGAAGATGTAATTGGTAAAACTGCATTTGACCTGGGAATTTTTAGCATTGAGGCAGCAAATGCCATAATGCTTTTAGCTGACAGCAAGGGAAATGTATCCAATGCCGAAGCCGAATTAAGGACTAAGAATGGGAGTATAAAACACACGCTTTTATCATCAGAAAATATTTATATTCAGGATAAAAAATACCGATTCACGGTTGTTCACGACATTACAGAACGTAAAAAGGCTGAGGCTGAACTGCGTGAAAGCAGCCAAAAATTTGAAGCCATGATTGCAGCCTCACCGGATGGAATCGGTATGGTTTCGCTGGATGGAAAGGTACAATTGATATCGGAAAAATTAGCTGCAATGTATGGGTTTTCAATCGATGAAAAAGATGCCGTTATTGGAAAATCATTGTTTGATTATATAGATGCTACAAGTCATCCTTTGCTCATCGAAAACATACATAAACTATTGGCTTCTGAAAAAACCCAAAAAATAACAGAATACCTGGCTATTAAAAAAGATAACAGCAGGTTTTATGTTGATGTAAATTCTACTGTGTTATATGACTCTCAGGGCAATCCTGAAAGCATTTTGTTTATAGAACGTGACATCACTGAGCGTAAACAGGCCGAAAACGAAATCAAACTTAAAAGCGAAGCACTTCAAAAACTCAATGCTGAAAAGGATAAATTCTTTTCCATCATTGCCCATGACCTGAAAAGCCCATTCAATTCCATTTTAGGGTTTAGCGATTTGCTGGTGGAGCAGGTCCGCGAAAAAAATTATGCAGGAATTGAAAAATATGCAGGGATTATTCTTAATTCATCTCAGCGGGCTTTGGATCTGCTCATGAACCTGATGGAATGGACCCGGTCGCAAACCGGTCGTATGGAGTTCAATCCTGAATATTTGGAATTGGTGGCTTTTATTAAAGATATTACTCCCTTGTATGATGACATTGCCAGTCAAAAATCAATCACCATCAAACAGGAATTGCCCGCTAATGTAACTGTGTTTGCTGATAAAGGCATGATTAACACGGTTTTCAGAAACCTGATTTCGAATGCGATAAAATTTACAAACCCGGGCGGAAAAATCATTATTACGGCAGTCGAAAATCATGGAATAATAACCATTTCAGTAAAAGATAACGGCGTAGGAATTTCACCCGAAAGCAGGAAGAAATTATTCCGTATAGATGAAAATCATTCTACCCGTGGCACCCAAAACGAAAAGGGAACAGGACTGGGCCTGATTCTCTGCAGGGAGTTTATTGATAAACATGGAGGTCAAATCCGGGTGGAAAGCGAAGTTGGAAAAGGAAGCACTTTTTATTTTTCATTGCCTGCACTGACCCTGCATTTTATTTAAAATCAGCCATTTAGTAAAAATATTGTATATGGATCGATGGAATAACTCAAAGGAAGAACTTATAAAAGAGCTTGAGCATTTGCAGGCGAAGTATGTTTTATTAAAGGAATCGTATGAAAAAGATATTGCAAAAAGCAAGCAAAACGAAATAGATCTGCAAAGCAGCGAGGCCCAGAAAAATGCCATCCTTAACGGTATTTCATCAAATATCGCCTTTGTCGACAAGGATTTGAGAATTTTATGGTCGAACAAAACTGCGGCTGATTCGGTTAAAACAACGCCCGGTGAAATGATTGGCAAAACCTGCCACCATTTTTGGGCCGACCCTTCCAAACCCTGTGAAAATTGCCCGTCATTAAACGCTTTCATCTCCCAAAAGTCAGAACAAATAATTATACACACTCCCGACGGAAAAATTTGGGAAGAAAGAGGTGAACCAATATTTGACGTTGATGGTAACCTGATTGGTGTGGTGGAAATTGCAACTGATATTACCGAACGTAACCGGCTGGAAGTGGAAAAACAAAAAACTGACGCCAGTTTCCGTACGCTTTCAATAGCAATCGAGCAAAGTCCTGTGTCAATCATCATAACCGATGTAGCAGGGAATATCGGATTCGTGAACCCAAAGTTTACCGAAACCACCGGCTACACCGCCGAAGAAGCTATCGGGCAAAACCCCAGGATATTGAAAGCCGGAGATAAGCCTGCTTCGGAATACAAGGAATTGTGGGACACCATACTTTCAGGCAAAAACTGGCACGGGTTTTTTAAAAACAAAAAGAAAAACGGCGAAATTTATTGGGAATCCGCGGTAATCTCACCCGTCAAAGACGAGGAAGGCGTTATCACCCATTTTCTGGCAGTGAAAGAAGACATCACCGAACGCAGGAACGCCGATGAAGAACTTCGTGAAAGTGATGCAAAATACCGATTGTTGACCGAAAATACCGCCGATGTTATCTGGGTTTTAAATTTAACAACAAATAAATTTACCTATGTAAGCCCTTCAATTTTCAGGTTAAGGGGTGTGACTGCCGGGGAAGCGATGATTGAACGGCTGGAGGATTCCCTTACACCAGATTCGATTGAAATTGTGAAGGATGCAATAACAAAAAATATTGAATGTTTTTTAGCAAATCCTGAGACGCCAAACTCATATATCAATGAAATTCAACAATATTGCAAAAATGGAAAAATCATTTGGGTGGAAGTATCAACCCAATTCCAGTATGGTACAACAGGCGATATCGAGGTTTTAGGTGTAAGCCGCAATATTGAAGAAAGAAAAAAAGCAGAGGAAGCTTTGCTCAAAAGTGAACAGATGCTACGTGAAACAGGGC
>CAZKCK010000301.1:0-4398 GCA_964550695.1 uncultured Bacteroidales bacterium
AAACACAATGAAAAGGATGAACCAAAATACAGCAACCACCGCGATGATCCTGACCTCAGGATTGTTTTTCACGGTGGTGAGTGTTTTTGGCCAGCCTCTTCAAGTGAGCATAAAGGTTAATTCAACCGTAGGAATACAGCAGGTGCTTCCTTACGAAAACCTTCCTGAAAAAAAATCACAGTCAGGAACCATTGATTTAAACAAAAAGACCCGCACGATAAATTCAATGGGCGCCTTCACCATCAAGGGAAAAGAAAACAGCAATGTACTTGTCCAGCTGAATGCTCCGGATATGCTCACCAACAAGGAAAATCAGTCGATGCCCTTCAACATGAGCCTCGCCTGGCACAACAACACTGCCGGTGATCCGAACACGCTTAAATTCAGCACGAATAAAACCAATATGGTGGAATTCGGAAAAGGATTGAACACGGCAGACAAGAAAACAGCCCAGGATGATGAACTCACAGCATTTCTTTACCTCAAAGGAACTGTAGACGTGCCGCTCGATTCCCAGAGCCCCCCGGAAGGCAGGATCCTTATGACCATCGAATACTAATCACTCAGTATACTTACAAAGAATAGAATTTTCAAAACAGCAAAAAAATAACAAACAAACAAACAAACAATTCACAAACAAACAAAAACAAAAAACTATGAAAACAACAATGAAAATTTTCGCAGCAATCATGATCACCCTGGCTTTCTCAGCTAATGCTTTTTCTCAAGCTACTAACACGAGTGCAGCAGATATTCCTGCCGCTGCGACAGTTGCTACAGAAATTTCCGTATCCGGAAGTGCAGGTGGTTTGAATTTTGGGCTTGTTACCCCAGGTATTGATAAAACCATTACTAATACAGGGGCGATTTTACCAGCAACTGCTGTCTCTGCAGGTGATAGGTTGGGCGATTTCACCGTAACTAAAGGTGCATTTACTCAGCTTTCTTTAGCATTTACACTTCCTACAGATTTAGTAGGTACCGGTACTAATGTTCTTGATATTGATTTTCTCACAACCAGTGCCAGACTTTCAGAAGGTTCGAATAATCTTACTTTTGACCCTAATACTACCTTTAATGTTACTTCTGCCGCTGCAACTCTTTTTGCATACAATGCTCCATCATTTAGCGTATTCATCGGTGGTCTTGTAAAACCAACAACGGCTCAAGCTTCAGGAGCATATTCAGGTACAATTACCCTTAGAGCAACATACAACTAGTCTATCCAAAAGCGTCCGGAGTTGCTTCAGTGAAGTAACTCCGGGTTTTTTAAAAAAAATTTAATCCAGAACTGTTCTGGATTTTTTGTTAATATAAGAACCTATTGAAAGTTTTTGTAATTTCACGGTAAAATTTATGTAACCTTTTTAAATCATTTACGTTCAAATCTATAGTTTCGTTAAACTCGTAAATTTGGATAATATCTATTTACAATAATTCAACCACCATGAAAAGTTTAAAAACAGCCCTTGTAATTCTAATGTTCACCTTTGTTCACAATTTCTTATTGGCACAACTGGCAATCTCTCCGCCATATGTATCTGTTGATGGCAGAAGCGGGGTAGGAAACATTTACATCACCAATAATTCAGAACAGGCGCAGGAAGTTGAAATTTCTTTTGCATTTGGATATCCCGCCTCTGATTCAGTGGGGGACATGGTTATGAATTACAATGACTCTGTGGCATATAAGCAGTACGCCATGGATCCCGTTGTTCGCGCATTCCCCCGCACCTTTATTCTGCCGGCTAAACAACAGCGGACTGTCCGTGTACAAGTGAAACCATCTCCCGGAATGAAAGATGGATTCTATTTTACCAGAGCCAAAATTTTGGCCAAACCCCAAACAGCTGATGTCGCCAAGCCAGTTTCGGATGGTGTAAGTACCAAAATTTCATTTAACTTCGAACAGATTATTCCAGCATTCTATAAACGCGGAAAGGTAAATACCGGACTAAAAATCAACAATATTGATATATCGCAAAAAGACACGATACTTATATTTAAAGTTCAGCTTGACAGATTGGGTGAAGCACCATTTATCGGCAGCATAAATGCTAAAATCTTGGATAACAAAGGTAAGACTATTGAGACATTCCAATCTTCAACAACGGCCTACTTCAATGTCCTAAGAAGGTTTGAAATGAATGTTGCCAAAGTAACCCCGGGCTCTTATAAACTTGAAGTCACGTTCGAGACTAAACGTGGTGATATGGCAGCTGCTGATCTTGTTCAGGCACCTCCAATAAGTCAGTCTATTGATATCCTCGTCAAATAGTGATGACTGAAGAGGAATATGAATAGAAAATTTATTTCATTATTCCTTATTTTCTTCACCTGCATTTCTTTCACCCAAGGCTTTTCTCAATCATCCGGTGAGGATGAGGTTATGGTGGCATTCAGACACCCGGCCATCGGGGCTGTGTATATTAGCAGCATCTTGAATGACAATACAAAGCAAGCGTATTTGCCTGTAATCGAATTATTCAATCTGTTTCAAATTGCATATGAACCGGATATAAAAAATTTCACCATTCGGGGAAATTATCTCAAATCAGATAATCGATTTGTAATCAACCTTAACACTTTGAATATTCAGCTAGGTAAGGAGGTTTTCGCTACTACTGCCGATGACTTTCGAATTGGCGCTATGGATTTTTATTTAAGTCCTGCTATTTTTGAAAAGGTTTTCGGTTTGGTTTTCACTGTTGACGTTGATTACCTTACACTCACACTTGTAACAGAAAAAAAATTACCAATTGAGGAGAAAAAGGAAAGAGAAGAGCAAAGAAATAAAATGTACTCAGGTACATTTTCACAGGAATATTCCCCATTGGTATTCACCCGAAAGCGTAAGATACTCGGAGGTGCAATGATTGACTATGCACTGAATGGTGTTTATAAAAAAACTTCGCAAAGCCTTGGGTATACTTTTACTGGAGGAATGGAATTACTGGGTGGGGACTTCCAGGGAACAGTTATCGGGGCGAAGGCTACCGGCGCACAGAATCTCTTGCAAACGAGTGGACTCAGGTGGAGATTTGTCGTTCGGGATAATCCATTCTTTTCAAGTTTTACTGCCGGCCAATTATCCACAACAGGAATCTCTAATACACAAATCAGGGGAATAGCCCTCACAAATAATCCCGTTGAACCAAGAAGAAATTACGACACTTATGTATTTGATGGCAACACTGAACCTCAGTCAGAAGTTGAATTGTATTTAAATGACCAGCTGATAGCATATATGCGGGCAGATGAACTTGGGTATTATCGGTTCAATGTACCTATCTCGTATGGAACATCAAGACTGAGCACTCGTGTATATACTCCATCGGGAGAGGTACTTTTCATCGACAGGGAAATGCAGGTCCCATTCACTTTTTTACCTCAAGGTGTTGTTACTTACAACCTGCAAGGAGGTACAATGGAGAATTCAACTCCAGACTCGAATTTATACAGCTATATCGGACATGTCGATGCAGCTGTCGGGATAACAAAATGGCTGACTGGTTCATTGGGAGCTGACTATTCCGCAACCAAATCCTGGGTTTCGAAGAGGTTTTATTACGGTAGCTTTTCAACACGAATCGCTAAACAATATATTGTTTCTGCCGATTTTGCACCTGGTAATTATTATCGATTATCAGGTAATGTACTGTACCCGTCTGATCTGAGTTTCAATCTGATTTACACACACTTTGAGACTAAAAGCACATTCAATTCACAGGGTGCAATGGAGGATATTGTTGGTAGCCTTTATATCCCCATCAATGTCCTAGGCCTGAATACAGGTTTACGCTTTGGAGGCCAACATACCCAATTGCCCGGAAAAACAACTTCTAAATTCAACATAGACCTCAGTTCAAGAATTTGGCAATTCAATCTGCGGGTTAATTATCGAACTGCTTTTGAACAAATTAAGAGTCTAACCCTGATTAATGAACAATCGCTTATTTCATCACTTACATACACCATTGCGCGTACACCCGGTGTTCCGATTTTTGTAAGAGGGACATTTATAAGGAGTCAAACATTGTTTGATATTAATAATAGCGAATTTGTGCAAACTGACCTCCAATTATCTCGAACGCTATTCCGTAATGGGCGGTTAAATATAAATCTTGGATATAATTTTCAGATAGAATCATATGCTTTCCAACTAGGTTTCACTATTGATATGAATCTTATACGATCAACTACAACATTCAATTCCAATGGAAACACCACTGCTTGGAGCCAAAGCCTAAACGGCTCCATCGGCGTAGATTCCCGCAGCCCCAGAATAGAACTATCCAATCGCGAACAAGTAGGGCGCGCAGGAGTATCCGTAGTGTCCTATGTTGACAACAACAATTCCGGTATATACGATAAGGATGATGAGATCTTGCCCTACAA
>CAZKCK010000302.1:0-2981 GCA_964550695.1 uncultured Bacteroidales bacterium
GGTGGTGGAACGGGTACACTAACATATACAATTCTTCCCGGTGCACAAAGCAATTCAACAGGATTTTTTTCAAACCTTGCAACAGGATTATATACTGTTACAGTGCAAGATCAAAGCAATTGCCAGATCACAACCGGAAACCTTGCAGTAAATAGTCCTGATAGTATCATTATTCAAAGCCAAACCCAGACTGATCTGACTTGCAACGGCTTAAACAACGGTTCAATAACTATTTCAGCATCAGGTGGCATGAGTATTCTGAACTATACCCTGAACCCGGGATCAGTTACAAATACTTCTGGTGTGTTTACTGACCTGCCAGCCGGCAATTACCAGATAAGTATAGCTGACCAGAATTTATGCTCCATACTTAGTGATATTATCACGATCAACAATCCACCGGCCATCAACTTTATTTCGGAAATAAGTACAAACATTTCATGTTACAATTATAATAACGGTACAATTTCAACAACTGCCGTGGGCGGTACAGGCATTATTACCTACACACTTCAACCCCTGAACATTTCAAATCAAACAGGGCAGTTTACAAATCTCGGCCCCGGGACCTATACTGTAACTGCTTCTGATGCAAATAATTGCTTTTCAATAAGCAATGCTTTCTATTTTCAAAATCCTTCTTCAATTGAAATTTTGACCACGCAGGATAGTGTAAACTGCAAAAACGGGAATGACGGATGTGCCTTTGCATCAGCAACTGGAGGTACACCTCCGTTCAATTTTACCTGGCAGGTTAATCCTGTGGTTTTAAATGATACGATTTGTTCACTTACCGCTGGTATTTACAACCTTCAGGCTGTGGATGCCAACGGATGCTCTCAGAATGGTTATGTGCAGGTTTTTCAGCCTGGTGCTCTGTCAATTGAATTCAGTACCGGTGGATTTGCAAACCCTGCAGCACCTCCTGATTATTTGTATTATGCTCAGGCAGTGGTGAGTGGAGGAACGCCGCCTTATCAGCACCATTGGGAAACCGGAGAATTGACTGATATGATTTATGGTGTACCCGAAGGTGTTTACACTGATACAGTTACAGATGCAAACGGATGTGTTTTCATCGATTCTGTCTTCTTACAGAATCTGGGTTGCAACATACCGGCATTCAGACATGTAAAATGTTATGGTGAAAATTCAGGATGGGCTCTGGCTGAAGGACTTGGCGGAAAAACCCCTTATACTTATGAATGGCGAATTCAGGGATTACCTGATGTAATCGGTACCGACTCTTACATTGAAAATCTGGCTCCGGGTACTTATGATGTTACCGTGACCGATGACAATACCGTTTCATCAGTGTGTACCGTAATAATTACAGAACCGCCTTTACTCGAAATTACACTGAGCACTGTCCCGCCACAATGTCCCGGTCAGCCCGGAATAATTAACAGCACCGTAACCGGTGGGTATCCATTTATTTCACCTCCGCACATTTACGCTTACGAGTATTTATGGAGCAATCTTTCCACAACGCCTTCTATCACCGTTAATGCCGGAAATTACAGCTTAATTGCAATCGATAGCCTTGGCTGTATTTCAACACAGAGCATTTCGCTTTTACAACCTGATACACTTAAAATTAATTCCGTAATTTCTACGAATATCACCTGCAACAACTCAAATAATGGAACCATTGCAGTTCAGGCAACCGGAGGAACCGGCGCATTATCCTTTACACTCAATCCTGTCAACCTGATAAACTCAACTGGATTTTTTGATAATCTGACGCAGGGATTTTATACTGTTACAATAACCGATGGAAGTGGTTGTGATACTGTTACACCACAGATTGAAATCCTGAATCCGGAAGTATTGACTATAACCTCTGTTCAATCAACAAATCTCACATGCCATGATGCAAACGATGGATCCATTGCTGTTCAGGTTCAAGGAGGAACACAACCCTTACTTTTCAGCCTGCTTCCTGGAAATATCATAAACAATACCGGTATATTTACGGAACTTGCTCCCGGCACATATGAAGTTTCGATTACTGACATCAGCAATTGTCCATCAACAAATACCGGTTCTGTCGAAATCCTAAATCCCGATACTTTGCAGATTTTATCGACATCAAGTTCTAATATTTCATGCCATAATTTTAATGATGGAAGCATTTTAATTCAGGCATCAGGTGGTACAGGGATACTCAGTTACACCCTGATTCCAACTGGAATTTCGAATGAAACCGGATTATTTTCAGGACTTTTGGAAGGGATTTATACGGTACAGATAAAAGATCAGAATGACTGTGGAACTCTCGCAGGTCCGTTTAACATTATTAATCCGGACACCCTCGCTGTGAACGCAATCACAGCCACTAACCCTTTATGTTTTGCAACTGCCGGAGGATTGATCAGCATAATGGCTTCAGGAGGTACTGAACCGGTTATTTATTCGGTTGATAATGGAATGATTTACGAAACTTCGAGTGTATTTGATTCGCTCATGGCAGGCAGTTATTATGTAATTGTAAAGGATTCAAACAATTGCACTGCTGACCATACCGGAAACCCTGTAATACTGGTTGCACCTCCGCAATTAATGCTAACACTGTATTCACAGGATCCGACCTGTGCCGGATGCACCGACGGGCAAATTACTGCTGCCGGCAGTGGTGGTACACTTCCTTATGTGCATCACTGGAACACGGGTGCAACTACCCAAACAATTACCGGGTTGGTAGCCGGTATTACATATACTGACACGCTCACAGATTTTAACGGGTGTAAAACGATCCAGAGTACAATCCTTTCACAACCATCTGCCCTGAGTGCAGAATTTGAAATTATACATATCACCTGCCCCGCAGGATCTGACGGAAAAATTACCGCACACGCTACAGGTGGGACAAGACCCTATAATTACGAATGGTATCAGCAAGGACAACCAACCCTGCTCGGAGCAGATTCAATACTCGGCAACCGTACCGCTGGCATCTATATTCTGATATTAACAGATGC
>CAZKCK010000302.1:3081-4387 GCA_964550695.1 uncultured Bacteroidales bacterium
GCCATATTCACTACAAACAATTCATGTCTGAATACACCCACCTTCTTTAGTGATGAGTCAATAGCAAACAGTGCTGGCATGCTTACCTGGAACTGGACTTATGGTGATGGACAGTCACTGATTGTTAACAGTCCGGGAGTGCCGGATAATGAACATCTGTATTTAACTTCCGGGCAATTTGTAGCTACATTAATTGTTACAAATTCAAATGGGTGTGTTTCACAACCGGATCAAAAAACTGTAACAATCTACCCCAATCCTGCTGCAGGTTTTTCAAACAATACTGTATGTAAAGAACAAACAACCCAGTTCATCGATCAGACGATATCAGTAAATGCACCCTTAACAGCCTGGTACTGGGACTTTGGTGATGGTAATTCAATTGTACAAAATCCCGGTCATATCTTCCTGAGTCATGGACTTCAAAATGTAAAACTTATTGTTACTGATAACCATGGGTGCAGCGATTCAATCCTAAAGGTTGTGATGGTTGACACTTTACCCGTTCCGGCCTTTTCTTATGCTGATTCGTGTACAGGGACCACCATTTGGTTTAAAGATCAAAGTTTGGCTCATGCCCCTGCACCAACAATCTGGAACTGGAACTTTGGTGACGGGTATTTTGCCAATGTACAGAATCCGGTTCATTCATTTGCTGATCCACTTACCAATTATCCTGTAACTCTAACAGTAACAAATTCAAACGGGTGCCAATCCACATTGGTTCAAACCGTTACAACCGGCAATCCCATTAATGCCGATTTCAGTTTCAACCAACCCTGTGTTGGAGATGCTACACTATTTCAAGCAATCGCTAACATTCCGCAAAATCAGATTTCAGGAGTTAGCTGGAATTTTGGAGACGGATACACTGGTTCAGGAATCACGACCCAGCATATATTTGGAAATGCAGGATCCTATACGGTGAACATGACCTTAACAACTACAACAGGATGCATTCAGAATAAAATTCACATTGTCAACATACTTCCTAATCCATTTTCAATATTTATCTTCGATGAACCCTGTCTGGGTTTGCCCACCAGCTTTACTGACCTGTCGTTCAGTGCAGCAGGATTGATCAATGATTGGAACTGGGATTTCGGAGATGGAACCGGTTCTTTCCAGCAGCATCCGATGCATACCTATAGCACAGCCGGAATTAAAAACGTAACCCTTACAGTGACTGACAACAATGGTTGCTCAGGCCAAAGCACGCAGCCAGTGAATATTTTCCCGATTCCCACAGCCGGATTTACGTTTATAAGTTCATGTCAGTCAACACCCACACAGTTTGCTGATACAT
>CAZKCK010000303.1:0-4383 GCA_964550695.1 uncultured Bacteroidales bacterium
GATTGTTAAATGAATCATCACCTGCATTTATGCATGGGCTTCCGTCTTGTAACCTGAAATTGCCTGAAACCGGATTTATAAATAAAGGATCGGAAGAAATGTTCCCGATACCATCGGGCAAAGGATCAGAACAGCAATTGCTATACGCGTTTCCGTCATAATTGGAGATATTGCTATATGTGTCAGTATTTCCCCAGATGATACAGTTACGGAACTCACCTCCCGTTATCACAAAACTCACTCCGCCCCAATTCATCGCTGTATTATTGGCAATGGTGCATCCTGTAACAAAGATGCCCTGACTAAGGTAATAATCACCCCAGTCACATTGAATTCCTCCGCCACCTGCCGTTGCATTCGGAGCACTGTTGTTGATGATCAGGCAATTAGTAAGTTTTCCGGTATGATACAAATTCACACCTCCGCCCCCTCCATTCCAGTTGCAGCTACAGGTAATCGTGTTCCCTGAAATGATACAGGCAATAACCTCTGCATCAGGCAGGCAATCTCCCATAAACAATCCACCGCCATAGCTATCGGCTGTATTGTTTTGAATGATGCAGTTTATTGCACGGGCTCCTGAATTTGAACCGGTAATACAAAGTCCTCCTCCATTAGAAGCTGCAACATTATCCTGAATGATACAATTCTGGATTTGGGGCGATGAATCCCAAATTAAAATACCTCCTCCATAACCCGGTGTATTGCCATGTTGTATTGTAAAACCAACAATCCTGCATGACTGATCTTCACCATTTTCAATGACAATAACGCGTCCGGAATTGCTTCCGTCAATGATCGTACTTGCAATAAAGGCTGAATTGCCTGTCATAAGGAATTTTGAGCAAAGCACGATGTTTCTTCCGCCGGTGGTTAGTTGCTCATAATAGGTACCGGGTTCAACCAATACCGTATCACCTGACCATGATGCATCAATGCCCTCCTGAATGGTGCTGTATTCAGCAGGTACATGCAAGACGGTACAAAAACCTTGCATAGGCAGAACCAATAACACGAACAGAAAGGGAAAGAGTAAAATTTTCTTCATTTTGACTTTTTTTTGAATTATATCTTTGTTATTCAGCATGTTTTTTTACCATGCCGCAATTCACTGACAAAAATAGTCAAACAATAAGTGGCTGGGTCTTTTTTTTGCACAACTATGTTTACAATATTATGTTGATCTTTTTGTACAGAACCCAGCAATAGCAAGCAAAAGGCTCTTAAAGACCTTCTATTGGGTTCAGGTTAAATAATTGTTAATAATGTAGAAATCGGGTTACTGAAATACAGAAACTGCAAGTTTGATGAGATTAGTCCGGTAAAAAAACCTGTTTCAGTTTATTGCACCTGCATCCTGATCTTTCCGTCAAGCAAAACGGCAATTACTGTTACTTCAGGATCAAGCACCTTATCAGGAACATCAATGTACACGATACCCGGAATCTGGCTCCAGTAGGGCTTCATCAGCAATTGCCACTCCAGCTTGGTGCCGTTGCCCACCACCCAAATCCGGTTAATTTTATTTTTTACACCTTTCAAAGCCAGCGGTCCGTTGGGTTTCTGGTGCAGATAAAGGTAAAGGATGGTACTATCAGAACTTAAGGCAGTTGGTCCGTAAAAGTAGCCGGGGGCAATACCAGCCCTGGTTTCATAAACGGCTTCGGCATGTTTGTGCGTCCAGCGTCCGAGTTCCTTCAGTGTGGCAACCTGCGGGGCGGGGATGGTTCCATCCGCCATGGGGCCGATGTCGAGCAGCATGTTTCCTCCCATGCCAATACATTCTGTAAACAGCCTGATGATTTGCCCCGGGGTTTTATATTCATGGTCATTCCCCTGATAACCCCATGAATCGTTGATGGTCATGCAGAGTTCCCAGTAGTTATCCTTTGGTTTTGATAAGGGCAAACCCTGTTCAGGGGTGGCATAATCGCCATAACCCTGAAGCCGTGAATTGATGATAACTCCCGGATTGTCATTCATCAGCATGGTTCTGATTTCAGGAGCTTTCCAGGCCTGAGCAGTCTGTTCCCAGTCGCCGTCAAACCAGTATAAATCAGGTTTAAACTGCTTATTGAGTTCATTCAACTGGCAAAATTCAAAGTTCATGAAGCTGTTCCAGCGGATGCTGTCGTTTTCATAACGTTTTTGCGTTCTGGTAAAATTGGGATAATCAGGATGTGACCAATCGAGCAACGAAAAATACAGGCCGGCTTTGATCCCCTGTTTGCGCAGTTCTTTAACAAAAGGTGTAACCAAATCGCGGGCTGCAGGTGTTTTTTTAACAACACTCAGTTCGTTGCATCGCGTATCCCACAGCGCTACGCCATCATGGTGTTTGGTGGTAATTACGGCATATTTGGCACCGCTTTCGCGTATCAGTGAAGCCCAATCGGCCGGTTGATAGGCCGAAGCCGTAAACCCTCTGAGTTGTTTTATGTAATCAGCATGCGAAATATAATTGTTGTAAAACGACCAGCTTTCGTCGATGCCATTCACGGCATAAATGCCCCAGTGGATGAAAATACCAAGTTTGGCTTTCCCGAACCATTCCATGCGTTTATCATCAGGCTGAACTGAGGCAGACTGTTGTGCAAAGGCTGAGAGAAAGCAGAAAAAGAGCAGAATGGTAAAAAGTTGTTTCATTATTTTTCGCTAAGGAGGGTTTGGATATATTCTTCGGTCTGCAGGCGGAGTTTTTCATAATACACGCCGGTTCCGGGTCCGCTGAATCCGGTTTCAACCTTACGCATATTTCCTTTGCGGTCGACAAAAATGGTGGTGGGATAAGCCATCTGACCTTCGATACCACTGAGCAATTTTGCCCTGTTATCGCGTGAAGTTTCGCCGGCCCACAGGAAAGTATATTCAGCTCCGGTCTGATCTATAAACCTTTGCATACGTTTCTTCGATTTTTCAAAATCAGCCGTTTCGAACGAGAGTGCTAGTATTTCAAGACCCTGTGCATTGTATTTTTTATACAAATCATTGTACATCCTGGTTTCGTCCATGCAATTGGGGCACCATGAGCCAAGAGCCTGAATAATGAGCACCTTGCCTTTAAAGCGTTCATCAAGCGGGCTTACCATGTTGCCGTTCAGGTCAGGCAGTGAAAAGTTCAGGGTAGAGCCTCCTTCTTTAATCCATACCAGTTTTTCTGACGGAGGCAGTTGAATGCTGTCGTTACGCATGGCAGTCCAGGGAGTTTTCCACGAAGGACTGCCAATCAGAAGCCCGTTGATGAGATTGCCCTCAGGGGTTATTTCAGCCCTGAATATCATTGAATGGGCACCATCAAAACAGGAGACCATGAAATCTTTTCCGGAGACTTTTCCCTCAAGGAAACGGTAATCGCCGGTGGTGGTCAGAATGGTTCCCTTTACAAGGCTTCCTTCCTGAACAAATTCACCCACATCAACCGATTGGTCTTCGGTTCCCGGGTTTTCAACAAACTCCCATCTGCCGCTGACATTGGCTACCGGTGAAATGGTATCGTTTGGAAAACGGTCGGTAACACCAGCCAGGGCGTAAAACCTGTAAACACGGTTTTCACCCCTTCCTTTGGGATAATACTTCCCGATCATGGAGTCGCCTTTGATGACCGCATATACCTGACTGCTGAAAACCGGCAGACTGAAGATGATTGAATCTGCTGACAAACGTACTTCGGTAACTGCTATTTTTTCACCGGCATTGGTAATCTCAATCAATTGGGCACCGGTGGCATCGGTATTGAGATTCATATTAAAATTAACCGTCATGGCGGGCTGGGTTGAATCGGGGATGATGACCCCCAGCCACGGGCCCTGACGCAGTGCCTGTTTGCCGCATCCGGCAATGGCAGTGAGTAAAATGAAACAGATCAGGATTCGGGGGAAACGGAAAGTGTACATAAGTTTTGGTGTTTGGTTTGTAATGACAAAGCTATATGTTTTTTTTCAAATATTTTTTTTACTTTTATCGGGTTCACATTGCAAGCTATGAAAGGTCCTTTTGAAATATATGAACTCACTGAAGAAGTTGTATCCGGGGTTGCTGCCAATCCTGTGCCTCTGCACCGCCATAATTTTGAAGAATTTTTGGTGATTCTGCAGGGCTCTGTCTTTCACCAGATTGATTTGCAGCGCGATGAGCTTACTGCTCCTGTTATTGTGTATGTAGCTGAAGGCAAGGTCCATCAGTTTATCCCTGGTACAAATGCACGTGGTTGGGTCATAAAATACCGGTCAGAGTTCTTACCTGACAGCAGATTTAACTTTTTTTCTTTTTTTTCGGATAAAGTAAACTATGGGATCGACAGCAATTTCTGCATTAGTAATCTTCATCAACTCTGTGAGATGATCAGGCAGGAATACCGGCAACCTGAACCCGATTATAACATCC
>CAZKCK010000304.1:0-2558 GCA_964550695.1 uncultured Bacteroidales bacterium
ATAGTAAAAGACTATTATTTCAGAGGTTCTGACGATTTGTGCGGAGGGTCGGTAGTTATCGATTCCTAAAAATGGTAATCAGAAAGCTGGCTGCAATAAAACAAGAAAATTCATGCTATGCCCCTACCCCACTATTAGCAAATGAATAATCTTTCACAATATCTTCATTCCATAATTCAAAAAGTCTGGCTAGTGACCGGAAATGCGAATGAATATACAAAAATCAGTTCAACTGTTGTTCGTTTCAGATATTAACCGTAATTTTGCAGCCTTATCAGTTTATGATACCCCGGGGAGGTACCAGAGCGGTCAAATGGGGCAGACTGTAAATCTGTTGGCGAAGCCTTCGGAGGTTCGAATCCTCCCGTCCCCACAAAAAAAACCACTTCAGGTGGTTTTTTTTATTTTAACGGAAATAGATTTTTAGAAGATTATCAGTATTATAACAGGGCTTTTATCTTGGCTACCAGAACTTCCTTTTTAAAGGGCTTGCTGATAAAATCAGAACACCCGCAAGCCAACGCTCTGTTTTTATCAGCATCAGTTGTATAAGCCGTTTGTGCAATAATGGGCAAATCGGGCATAAAATCACGAATTTGCCTTGTTGCCTCATAACCATCCATCACAGGCATTTTAATATCCATCAACACCATATCGATGTGGTCAGTTTTACAGGTATCAACGGCTTCAACACCATTTATAGCCCTGACAAGCTGAATATTTAAACCTGCTAAAAGTATTTCGAGCAACAAATAATTTGAATCTTCGTCTTCGGCTATCAAAAGTGTTTTGGGGCTTTTTGAACTGATTTCAAGCTGTTTGCTTTGTTTAATCGCGGGCTCCTCATTATTATTAACCTTTTTAAAAGGGAGCGTAAAGTAAAATACTGAACCTTTTCCAAGTTCTGAGGTAAGCCACATTTTTCCGCCAAGCAACTCTGCATAAGCCTTTGAAATAGATAATCCAAGTCCTGAACCACCAAATTGCCTTGCAGTTGAACTCTCTACCTGCCTGAAGCGCATGAAAATTTCATCATGCATTTCTGGAGGAATGCCGATGCCGGTATCTTCCACAAAGAATTCGAGTTCATTATTTTTGAGGTTACACCCCACATGTATATGGCCCGACGATGTAAATTTAAAAGCATTGCCGATAAGGTTCAACAGAATTTGAACGAGTTTGGCTTCGTCGGCTAAGATCATATATTCATTTTCATGAAAGCATGTCTTTACATCGAAAATAATATTTTGAGACCTGGCCTTTGGCAAGAATTTTTCGTACAGCATTCTATGCATTGCATTCAGAGTCACAGGTACTTCGCTTAGTTTTTCCTGTCCTGCCTCAATGGTTGCTATGCATACAATATCATTGATGATCGATAACAGTTGATCGCTGCTTTGAGCAATGATTTCAGTATATTCTTTGCGAATTTCAGGACGCAGTTCATTATTGTTGAGCAAACCCGAAAAACCCACGATTGCATTCATTGGGGTGCGTATTTCGTGAGAAATATTGTGCAGGAATGCAGTTTTCAGCCGATCGCTCTCTTCAGCTTTAACCTTTGCTGCTATTAACTCCGAATTAAGCTTTTTACTCTCTGTAATATCCTTTTTGATGGCCAGATAATGAGTTATGGTTCCGGATTCATCCAGAATCGGGCTTATTGTAGCAGATTCCCAGTACAATTCGCCATTTTTCTTTTTATTATGAAATTCTCCTGACCATTCTTTTCCAGTTTTAATGGATTCCCATAGCCGCTGATAATCCGCTTGTGAGGTTTCACCTGAACTGAATATCCGTGGGTTTTGTCCGATCAGTTCTTCACTTGTGTAACCCGTAAGATTAAATGTTGTTGAGTTGGCATATTCCACAATCCCATCAGTATCAGTTATTACAACTGAATTAGGACTTTGTTCCACGGCACGTGAAAGTTTCCGCAGTTCATTTTCTGCTTTTCTGCGGGCTTTCAGTACCAGTGCTTCGTTATAAGCCCTGTGAACTGCAGGAACCAAACGTTCCATCTTATTTTTAAGCACATAATCAGTTGCCCCATTCAATAACGACTCTATGGCAGCATCTTCACCCATGGTTCCGCTGATAAAGACAAACGGTATCTGCGGATAGAACTCTTTGACATATTGCAAAGCCTCTGAACCGCTGTAATCGGGCAAATGGTAATCTGATAACACCAGATCAATTGTTTGATTATCAAGAATTTGTTGATAATCATTTTCATTATCCGCAAAATAATAATCAAACACAAGATTTGCCTTTTTAAGTGACAATTGTACCAAAAGCGAATCCGTTGGGTTATCTTCGAGATGCAAAATTTTAATTGCTGTTTCCATCCGTCAGAATCTAAAAATTATGTTTCAAAATATTATACAGGCAATTCATTAATAATTACCCAATATTGCCCAAGTTCTTTCACTACATCCAAAAAGTCATTGATAGCAACGGGTTTGACAACGAAAGAATTCGCCCCGTGATCATAGCAATCCTGCATGTCATTTGCGTTTCGTGAAGATGAAAGCATGATGATGGGAACTTTGTTGAAT
>CAZKCK010000304.1:2658-4379 GCA_964550695.1 uncultured Bacteroidales bacterium
AGTATTTTTTTAACAATTGTATTCATCATGTTCAGAGGATTTGAGTGCAATATACAAAAAAATATACTTCATAACAAAAATTTACATCATATTAAAGTCTAATATTTTAACCATTCATCCCGGCAGGTAAACTGAAATAGAAAGTTGCTCCCTTTCCGATTTCACCTTCAGCCCAGCATCTGCCTCCATGCCGGTGAATGATCCGGTGAATATTTGCCAATCCAATACCTATACCTTCAAAATCACGGGGTTTATGCAGCCGTTGAAATACGCCAAACAATTTATCAACATATTTCATGTTAAACCCTGCGCCGTTGTCACTGATAAAAAAAACATTTTCGTTGTTTTCAGTATAACCGCCAATTTCAATAAGTGGTTTATCAACCTTACCAGTATATTTTATCGCATTTGAAATAAGATTTGTCCAAACCTGATTTAAAAGCTGGGCATCAGCCATACATTCAGGAAGAGAGCCTGTATGTACCTCAATTGCCCGGGACAAAATTTCATCACTGAAAAATTGTAATTGCTGCTGAATAATTTGCAATGTATTGATGCGCATTTTATGCAATTCATATCTGTTAAGCCTTGAAAAAGAAAGAAGTGCATCGATAAGTTTGCCCATTTCTTCTGAAGATTTTGACACTACTGCAAGGTATTCAAGTTCTTCCAGCGTTAATTGAGATGTTTTATTCTCAAGGAAAAGGTTAATAAAACCGGTGATATGCCTTAATGGAGCACGTAAATCATGCGAAACCGAGTACGAAAATGCTTCCAGTTCTTTGTTTGCTGCAAGGAGTTTGATGGTACGGTCTTCAACCCTTTGCTCAAGTTCTGCTGCGTATCGCTTTGTTTCTTTTAGCAGGCTTGCCTTTTCGATAGCTATTGTAATCTGATTTGCCACTTCGCCTGCAATTTCAATTTCATGTGGCGTAATGGTTTTTGCGTATTCCCAGCCCACATTTAACACACCATACATTTCGAGGGCCGAAACAAGCGCCACATTCACTGACGATTGTATTCCCTCTGCCTGAAGGATTTCATTTATGACCGAGGGCGATTTCAGGGCTGACATGTCTTCTATGATCTCTATTTTGTTTTTCCTGAGTACATCAATAATACCATAAGCTTCTTCTGTAAGTACTTTTCCTATCTGCACAATAGTTTTACCGTCAACATCGGCTGCATATACCCTGACTTCTTTTTTCTCAGGGTCAAAAATACCAACACTGGCCCGCTGGCAGTGCAGCAGGCCCCGGATGTACTGAATAGCGGTCTGTACAACCGTTTCCGGTGATTCGATGGCTTGCAGGATGGCCTGATCAATCCTGAGAAGGTTTTGCAAACGTTCGGCATGTTGATGCAAATCTTCTTCAGCCCGTTTACGGTCAGTGATATCGATGGTATAACCTGCCAGCAGGTTTTTATCTTTTTTTGCAATCGGGAATTTGATTGTTGAGAAGTAATGATCATTCAGGTGTTCTTCTATTCTATGAACTTCGGCACTTGAAATGGCCTCCCAGTCTTCGGTTATTATTTTCTGGGCAAAATCAGCAGGGAATAAATCGTGCATAGTCATGCCAACCATTTCAGAACCAGCGATGCCAACCATGTCAATAAAGTTTTCGCTTGCCATCAGCACCCTGCTTTCAGTTGGTGTAACCTCTTTAATATAAGCATAGATGGGTGAATGTTTCATAAATAAAGACATCAGTTCATTG
>CAZKCK010000305.1:0-4375 GCA_964550695.1 uncultured Bacteroidales bacterium
CTTTTTCTGGCCCGGGTGAGGTGATTTGACGCATAGAATTCTGGCAACTTTCGCGCTCTCATTATAGAGTGCATGCGGCAGATTGGCAGGGCTGTCGATAAGAGTATCCTTTGATGATACAAGCCGTTCATCTCCTACAGCAATAGTCACCGTGCCTTCAAGAATATAGAAAAACACATCGACGGGGGTTAAATGCGGGTCAATTTTTTCACCGGGATTCAGTTTAATGTGGACTACCTGAACATGTTCATGCTCATGTAACTTTCTGACGGATACCCCGTGACCGTTGTCCTTGTCGGGTATATCGATATAACAAACTGTTTTCATTTTCAATCAGGTTATTAAATACTGAAATGCAAATATAATAAATTTGTTAGCATTCACTAACATATTTTGAAAAATAAATTTATGGCGCTTTAAATCATATAACATAGATATACAGTGTTTTATTAGTCATAAATAGAAATAGATATTATCATCATTGATATATGTCAACTAGTTATGCGTTATTATTCCACTTTTAAATGTCTATACTGCTTCCACTGTCCGGAAAAGTGTATGGACCTTATGCAATTAATTGATTTTCTTTCGAATTAACTTTGCTTAATAGCATTTTGTTATTTAATTAATTAATTAACTAAACTAAGGAGGTCAAAATGAAAATCTTTACACACGTATTTATTGCATTACTCATGCTCCTCATGAATATCGATCTTAATGCCCAGATGAGGGCCTTCGTAAAACAGGTTGGCGACAATGCAGATCTTTATTACATGCCCGATATTGATAATCCGGCTGATACCAGGAGGCTTACATTTAACAACGCTATCGACAATCATCCCACAATGCGGATCATGACAACTCCCCCATTTGATACAGTGGTGGTGTGGAGTTCAAACCGTTCAGGTACCTTTGAACTTTACAGGGGGACCTTGCCTTACCTTGAGCTGACAATCGTTCAATTGACGTTCAACGGGTATTCCGACCGCCATCCGCACTTTTCACATGACGGACAATGGCTCGTCTACACCTCGAAATACCGGTTTGAACCGTCGGTTGTTTGTCCGAAATCAGAGTGTTCCATTCCTGTTTCCGAACCATGTGGCTGGTATGAAGGGCTGCACATTATGAATATGACGACCTTTACGATCTTTGAGATCGACCTCAGAAACATGCCGATCACCGGTGGTGGCAATTGGCCAGCCACCTTTGACACCTGGGTGGGGCACCCGTCGTTTTCACATATGGATGACAGAATCATCTTTTCGGCGGCTCTTGATGCGAACGGCAGCGACTGGGAAGTATACTCGGTAGCCATTGCGTTTCCCTATACCATCAGCAATCTAACCCGGCATACGCAGGGAACATTATACCCGGCAGGACCGAACCCCATTCAGATGAGCGCTGGTGCCCACTATGCTTCCATGGATATGGAGATCATTTACAGTTCTACGCGCACACCACTTGGGAATTCACAGCTATTCGTGATCCCGGCCTCCTCGGTGAACACACAGGTAAACCCGGCGAACCAACTCGACTTCCATTATGCGAATGACTATGTTCCCGATCAATTGTCCGATGGTCGGTTTTTTTTCACCTCTGACCAGGGCCCCAATCCGGCGTGTGCACCCCCTGACACCGCTGCAACCGATGACCTTGATATGTTCCTGATCAATCAGGATGGAAGCGGCAGAACCAATGTGACAGATAATAACCTGGACGATGAGATGGCCCTGATCGGTGATGAAGTTTCATGGTTTTGCGGCATAAAGCCGAACCTGTCGGAATGCACCGTTTATCCTAAAATCTGGAATATCTGCTGGTTTCGCGAATTCTTCAGGATGGGAACAGATCCCTTATATATGCCGACATTTCCCAAAAGGGTGCAGTATACCCAGGCATGGCAGAATGTTTCTTCCTATATGATGCAATATCATCCGGCCTACTGGGGGCAGATGATGCAGGCCATGCTTCAGTACGTTTCAGATTGCAACTTGTCCTGGATGGAAGTACCTTCATACTGGATATTGCCGGGGATTATGGAGAAATGGGACTCCCAACTTCCCGCTAATCCTGCCCTGATAACTCCCCCCAATGGTATTACTTTTGCACCACCTGCAATGGTCCCATTCTCCTGGACCCCAATTCCCGGAGCGACACAATACGGATTGCAGATCAGTCTGACCCCGGATTTTCTGACTCCGATACAGAATATTCCCGGGTTACCCAACCCGCAATGTGTGCTCACATTGCCGCAGGGGTTCTTTTACTGGAGGGCCAGCGCTACAAATCCTCACGGGACTTCATGGTCGACAGTGAATTACATGAACATCACCAACGCTCCGCCACCTGTGCTTACTCTGCAAAATATTTTTGTTGATGCCGGAAGCATGGAGTGCTTCGATGCGCAGCAGACCATTTTTGTGGGTGGGGGAACCTCCTCATTTATCGTGTATCCGATGGCAAGTGTTGAAATGATCGCCGGAACGAATATTGTTATCCTGCCGACGACCATGGTCCACCATCATGGTTATTTTCATGCACATATTGCCCCGGGCGGTCCATTTTGCAATACTCCGTCCATACCGATGGCGGTGATAACAAATGGGCAGGATGGATCTCGGGTATCAGGAGTCACCCCTGTGTTCAAAGTTTATCCCAACCCGACAACCGGAAGTTTGAGACTGGAGTTTAATAAGGAGATTAAAGGACAAAACGCAACCATTATTCTTTCAGGTCCATTTGGAGATATAGTCTCCCACCGGAGTGTAAATGCTGATCAGAAGGTTGATCTTTCGCTTTCGGGCAAGCCTGTCGGCATGTATTTCGTAAGGGTCATTACCGGGAAATCGTCAGAGACTGTAAAGGTCGTTAAGCAATGAGCGAAAAGGCATGATTACTTTAGCAGGATATCAAAGGTTTTAAGGATTTCCTTTCCTTTTGGAATTAGTTTATAGGAAAAACCCGAGAGGTACCATTGGATCACACAGAACCGCATGCTGCCCATGATCAGGAAGGCAAGCCTTTCGGCAGGTAAGTCTTTCCGGAAATCGCCGGTATCTTGTCCTTCCCTGATCACACGGATATAGTAGTACGCTGATTCCTGCATGATGGTATAAACAAGGGACGAAAGTTCCTTATTGTTCTGGTATAATCCTTCAGACAAAAGGACTACGACAATTTCTGGTCTGTTGGTGAAGGCGGCGAATTGTTTGTTGACAAGTTCACGCAGCTTTTTGGACGGGCTAAGTTCAGATGTTGTGATGCTTTTTAAGCGTTGCAGGATCCTCATTCTAAGGTATGATAACACCTGCTGCAGGATATCGACCTTGTTTGAAAAATGCCGGTAGAGTGCGGGTTCACTTACTCCGACTTCCCTGGCCAGGTTTTTGGTCGTCAGAAGTTGAATCCCTCCCTCCCCCATCAGCTTAATGGCTGCATTGATAATCTGCACCTGGCGATCGGAGTATTGGGGTTCAGACATTAAATGTTCGATATTACCGTGAACTGTAAAAGTATGAAAAACCTTATTTCTTTTTATTTTCTTCCCCGCTGTGTACCATCTCCCAGATTGGGATAATTGGCAGGAATTTGGATAAAACAGTGATGATGATTAAGGCAAGAAAAATGGTCCCCATGGTGATGGTGATCTCAATAAGAGTCGGAGTATATACCACAAATGATTGTGGCAGGTGTTGTACCGGAAGGAATGGGTGTTCCATGGTTGGAACAACAATGAGATAACGTTTCAACCAGGAGCCTGCAAGCACAAACAAGGCAATGGTAAAAGCAAATGCCGGTTTGCGAAAGTATCTGAACACCAGGAGGATGATCGGTAGGATCAATCCAAAAATCTGTGTTCCCCAAAACATCCAGGCATAGTGCCCGCTGAACAATGCATGCAGGTGCACGGAATCAGCGCTCTTCAGTTTGTAACCGGGTACGAGGAATTCATTGATGTTAAAATAAAGGTATACCAATGAAACAAGTACAAGAAGTTTAGCCATCTTATCAAAGTGGAAATCGGTGATATAAGCCTTCAGGTGGTAGTTTCTTCTGAAGATATACATCGCCAGGATTACTGCGGCGGTTCCCGAGACAAAGGCACCGGTCACAAAATAAGGTCCGAAGATGGAACTGTCCCATCCCGGGCGCATGGTCACAGCAAAGAGCCATGATGTGACCGTGTGGATCGCAAGTGCAATTGGAATGATCAGGATGGATAGGATCCGGATTCCACGTTGAATGATTTTAACCTGTTCAGGATGGTCACTCCAACCGAGCGAAAGGATTTGGTAAAGCTTTCTTTGTAGTGGATGGCCTTTCTCCAATCGTTCGGCGCATATTTTCAGGTCGGGGATTAAGGGAAGATAGA
>CAZKCK010000306.1:0-4369 GCA_964550695.1 uncultured Bacteroidales bacterium
GCTAAATTGACTGAAAATATTTTTTTAAAGGTCGATTCTACGCAAGTTGGGTTAATGATGAAGTGGGGGTGGAATGATGTGGAAATTTGAAAATGTGAAAACAATGTGGAAATGTGCTAATGAAGAGCCTTCTCGATACCAATCCCCAATCTGATAAGGAGTTACTGGATGGTTAACGAAATTATTTGGGATTTTCCTCATAAGCACATAAGCACATTATCTCATGAATCCTATGAGCACATAAGCACATAAGCACATTATCTAATGAACTAATGTGCTAATTTGAAAATGTGCTAATGAAAAACACCTTGCGATACTAATCCTCAATCTCAATTGGGGGTTCTTAAATTAAAAATTCATAATTCATAATTAAAAATTATCCCAAGAATTCCAGGTGTAATTCCGTGATCAGCTGATATATTCAAAACCTGTGTAGGGCTGTAACTTCGCGGGGATATGGATTCCTTTGGCGCTCTGATTGTTTTCGAGCATGGCTGCTACAATACGCGGGAGTGCCAGAGCCGATCCGTTTAACGTGTGGGCAAGTTTCGTCTTTCCGTTCTCGTCTTTAAAACGGAGTTTCATGCGGTTGGCCTGGAAGTTCTCAAAGTTTGAAACCGAGCTTACCTCAAGCCATTTCTGCTGGGCTGCCGAGTACACTTCAAAATCATAGGTAAGGGCCGATGTAAAGCTCATGTCACCTCCGCACAGGCGTAAAACCCTGAATGGCAGTTCAAGACTGCGAAGCAGACCCGAAACATGTGCCACCATTTTATCAAGGATTTCATAAGAATTGTCAGGATCGGCTATCTCAACAATTTCTACCTTGTCGAACTGGTGCAGGCGGTTCAATCCGCGCACATCCTTGCCATAGGAACCTGCCTCACGCCTGAAACAATTGGAGTAAGCCACCAACTGAATAGGGAGTTCGCTCTGCTTCAGGATCATATCGCGATACAGATTGGTAACCGGAACCTCGGCGGTGGGAATCAGGTACAGATTGTCAGCCACGGCATGGTACATCTGCCCTTCTTTATCGGGTAATTGCCCGGTGGCAAATGCCGAAGCCTCATTCACCATGAGCGGGGGCTGATATTCGGTAAAGCCGGCCTTGATAGCTTCGTCTAAAAAGAAATTGATGAGCGCCCGTTGTAACCTTGCACCCTGGCCTTTGTAGAACGGGAAACCTGCCCCTGTAACCTTGCTTCCCAACTCAAAGCTGATAATATCATAACGTGTGGTCAGATCCCAGTGGGGAACGGCATCGGCGGGTAATTCGGGGATAACTCCTTCGGAGTGTACTATTTCGTTGTCTTCGGGGGTTTTGCCGTGTGCCACCGAGCTATGAGGCATATTGGGCAGTATGACGATGGTGCGGTTCAGTTCTTCGGTGGCGGCCTCAAAGGTATCGCCATATTTTTTGGCATCTTCCTTCAGTGCAGCGGTGCGCAGTTTAAGTTCATCGGCTTCGCTGGTTTTACCTGCCTTGTAAAGGTTTCCGATTTCGCGGGCCAGACTGTTGGCTTCGGCCAGGCTGTCGTCGAGTTTGCGTTGTGCTGCTTTGCGTTCGTCGTCGAGTTTGCAGATGGAGGTTACGATTGCTCTTGCATCGAAGTTTTTAACTGCCAGGCGTTCGATCACGTGTTCCGGGTTTTCCCTGATAATCTGTAATGGGATCATGATTTGATATTTTCTGCAAAATTAGGAAATTGAACGGAGAATGAAGACAAAAATAATCCGGCCCTTGAAGTGTGGGCATAAACCGGCTGATGGTACCGTTATTGCCGGTTCAGGGCATGGAATGCAGGCTGAAGGTGGTGGGAAATGCGCTTATGGTGGTGGGGAGTGATCTTTGGGTGAAAAAAATGAAATTCAAATGAAAGTATGTCAGTTTCGCCTGAACAATTAACTTACTGGAAAAGAATTTATTAATCAGCGCTTTTATATGGTTATTAAAAATCTCTATCTAGGTTTTATTGACGGGGATTTAAAAGGTTTAAAGCCGGAATATCCTTAAAATCTTTTATATTACTGGTGATCAAAGTCAAATTATGATTAATTGCAGTCGCTGCAATCACAGCATCCGGAAGTTTAATTTTGAAAAACCTTCGTATTTCAATTGTTTTTCCTACAATATCTTCATCCAATGAATGAACATTGGAATTGGTTACAAAATCCTCCAAATTCTGATCTGCTTTGGAAAATCCCAGCAATTCAATTTTGTTGATTACCGAAAGATTGATTTCATCATCAATTATCCGGGATAAGGCGTCCATTGCATTATCCGGTAGTTTATTACCCATATAATCCAGTATCGCATTGGTATCTATAAGGTATCTCTTTCCCATTCGTCACGCATTTTGGCAAGTTCTTTCTGAAGTTCTTCTGTTCTCTCTTTTGACAGGCAACCCGAGAACCTTTCTGAAAGCTTTTGTTTAACAGGATAGGTTTTATTTTCAACTATACGTAGAATATGCATACTTTCCAGATTTTGCAGGAAGGCAAGCGCTATATCATTTTTAATTTCAACAGTTACCGTCTTCATGGTTATTGGTTTGCAGTAATTTAAAGTCATCAAAAGCCAATTATTGAAAGCTTGATGCAAAGATAGTTAAACAGGCAAGAACTTACAATAAAGATTGATAGCAAAGTTTATCAATTCGATTTTATTAATTCCCCGGGAAGGATTGATACAACCCTCTATTTTATATGTTGATACCCTTTGGGCAAAACATTTCATTGGGTTTGTTACTTCAATTTTTAATGAAACTCTGTCAGATTTTAATAATTAAACCGGGGGTCTTTTCCAATTGCAGATTCGCTCTTCGGAGTTTATAAATGCTCAACCACCTCAGGTTAAACCTTTTACTTTTTGCTTTCTACTTTTTACTTCTTACTTTTCTCTTATTCTCACCCTATCACCCCTGAACCCAGCAATTCCTCACCATCATACCAGGCGGCAAACTGCCCCGAAGTAATTCCACGCTGTGGTACATCAAACACAATAAACAGTCCTTCCTGCCTGAAATACAGTGTGGCTTTCTGCAAAGGCTGACGGTAACGGATGCGCACTTTCAGTTGTTGTGAGCTTCCGGTTTGCGGCCGGCAATCTTCCCTGATCCAATGTATTTCATCGGGCTGAATGTAAAGTGCACTGCGGTACAATCCCGGGTGATCCTGACCCTGTCCGGCATAAATGATATTTTGCTCCACATCAGTTTCAAGCACGAATAAAGGTTCTTTTTTACCGCCCACATTCAGCCCCTTCCGCTGACCAACCGTGAAATACTGTGCACCCTCATGTGTGCCGGTCATCGTTCCATCTTCGGGCCGGTGATGATATGGCGCCGACAAACGCTCCAATTGTACGGTATCGGGAGAAGTATCAATCACTCCTTTATCCGGATAATTAAATGTCTTTGGAATTTCGATGATGCGGCCTTCGTGGCTTTTCAGTTTCTGCTGAAGGAAAACGGGAAGATCCACCTTACCCACAAAACAAATCCCCTGCGAATCCTTACGGTCGGCAGTGGCAAGCCCCAGATCAGCCGCAATCTTTCTTACTTCTGGCTTCATCAGGTGGCCGATCGGAAACAATACTTTTTCGAGTTGTTTCTGCGAAAGCTGGCACAGGAAATAGCTCTGATCTTTATTCGGATCCAGACCCGCCAACAGGTGGTAAACCGGGTTCCCGTCAGTTTCAGTCACTTCCTTGCGGCAGTAATGCCCTGTGGCAAAGTAATCGGCTCCCAGTTCTTCAGCTTTCTGAATAAAGGGGTCGAATTTGATTTCACGGTTGCATAGCACATCGGGGTTGGGTGTGCGCCCTTTTGCATATTCGCTGAACATATAATCGACCACGCGCCTGCGGTATTGCTCACTGAAATCAACGGTATGCAGCGGGATCTGTAATTTGCGGGCCACAAGTTGTGCAAGGATGAGATCATGTTCGGCCGGGCAGTCACCCTCGAGCAATCCCGTGGTATCATGCCAGTTCACCATGAACAAGGCCGTTACTTCATAGCCCTGTTCTTTCAGCAACCAGGCTGCCACACTCGAATCCACGCCTCCTGAAAGGCCAATTACAACATGTTTCTTCATCCGGGTGGCAAAATTAATGATTTTAGACCAACCGATGGATGATTGAACATCAACAGGTTTTAATCCGGGGTTGTTTTCAATCGCACATGTGATATGAGAAAACAATACACGCCTGTTGGTTTTACAGTACCTTTGTGAATGCGTACATCCGATTTATCTAAAGTTTATGAATACCAAGCTTACATTAACGATCGAACAGTCAGTTATTGACAAGGCAAAAACTTATGCCAGATCAAAGGGCAGAAGTTTGTCAGATTTAATAGAAAAT
>CAZKCK010000307.1:0-4306 GCA_964550695.1 uncultured Bacteroidales bacterium
ATACCTGTAACTGGGATGCCCGCAACATGCCCAATGGATTGTACATAGCCATGATTGTTGTTAAAACCAGTGATGATGTACTTCGCCAACAGGTGAAAATGATCCTTAATAAATAAGTTTATTTCTGCTTATAGCGGGGGTAATCCTATCCCCGCTATAAGTTTTTTTTGCCTGATCAAATCCTGTTGAATCTGAATGTGTTATTAAACAATATTTTAAGTCAGATTATAAGCAGGTATTTAACTCGGTTTAAATTTAGTCATTGGAATGAATAAGGTAACTATTACACTGTTTATACCTGAAATCTCTGAGCTTTTTTGCATGAGTATCAGGTACCTGGTGATTGAAAACAACGACGTTAAAATTGTGAAGCTTGTTTCGGGTCTGGAGCATTTAACTGATTGCACGGCTTCAGAAAGTCTCGGTATTGTGATTGTACAATATGGCTGGTTAAAAAAAACCGGTATCAGGGAAGTCGTAAATTTTATTGAACACAATCCGCAAATAAAGATTCTTGTTTATTTGCAATCATCAGAGTTTTATAGTGCGGGTAGTTTGTTTCAATTGGGGATTCAGGGCTTTTTTTCGGACCGTATTACAAAGGAAGAGTTTAATTATTGCCTAAAGGAATTGGCTGAATCCAGAACATATTTCTCACAGGATATTATTGCCGGTTTGCTGTTAAGTGAGAACGCCAATGCAAACCATGAAGCCCTCACCATGTCAGGACGGGAGGAAGAGATACTTGAAATGATTGTGAATGGCATGACAAATAAAGAGATAGCAGGCAAATTGTGCCTCAGTGTGCGGACAATCGAAAGTCACAGGTCGAAGCTGATCAGCAAGTTTGGGGTGAAGAATACTGCAGAGCTCGTTTCAGAGGCTATCAAGCACAAAGAACTATCAATGTAAAATTTACGGTAAAATCAACTTTGAATTGCCTTTAGTTGGCTTCTTTACCGGTTTAAATGTTTTGTTAAGCCGCATAGAATTTTACTGGCTCATATTCAACTTGTATTATTTTAATTAAACATGTTTTTTTAAACGAATACTCAGGTATAAATACGCGTATAATTACTGTTATAATTACGTAATTACCGCAAATACATGTACGTATAAACAACTGTAAATGAATATTTCTACTGTTATAAACTGCGTAATTATATATTTTTTTTAAGGTAATAGCCCTCTTTTCAAAGCCGGAATTAGCACTTAACTTGCACGGTGTTTAGCAAAAGAACCAAAGGATGTTTCAGTTTGGAGATAATAAACCAAAATTAGCATTTAAGGTTCTGGTAATCAATTTTTTGGGAGGTCTGAATATGCAGCTTGAATACTATTGTAAATATCATTTTATATACCCATCCGGGCAACCGGGTGGTCAATATTTATTTTAACATCACAAAAAAATTAACCTAATAAAAAAAATTATGAAAAAGATTTTACTTTTTAGTTTAGCGTTACTTTTTGCAACGCTGAGCATTTGGGCACAGACCACACGTGAAGTCCCAAGTGTCTATTCTACCATACAAGCTGCTATCGATGCCGCTTCAGCCGGCGATGTGATTAATGTAGCTGCGGGAACCTATAAGGAATTGCTTACAGTTGGCAAGCCACTGGATATCCGAGGCCCGAATTATGGTATTAATCCGAATACCGGTACACGTGGCGCAGAAGCGATCATTATGCAGCCGGATGGCACTGATGATACTAAGATTGCCCTGACCATAACAGCCAATAATGTTTCTATAGAAGGTTTTACATTCGAGGGAGATAATCCCACTATTACAGGGACATTAAATGCAGCCAAGGCGATGGTAGTTAACAATTCCAACCATGTGCAAATTAAAAATAACCTGATTGAAAATTACTGGAGGGCATCCATCGATGCGGATGGCTCTGTTTCTGGAATCAATACTGATGTTAATATACAGTATAACAGAATACTAAATACGCTCGGAAAAGCAACCGGATATGGTAGTGCGATTTTCTTTGGAAGTAATACAACAGGGACTATTGACAATAACTCTATCCTGAACTGCAGACGATGTGTTTATTTTGATTATAATCCAAATGGCGGTGTGGTATCCATTACGAACAATGAACTGGATGCTACCCTTATCGGGCTTTTCATGAACAGGCTATCACAATACGGAGCAAGTACAATTACTGTTTCAAATAACACTATTACTTCAACAAATACAGATGCGTTAGCCTACAATGCAAACTACTATTCTGGAATGATACTCACCACAAACTGGAATTATTCAGGAAATAGTTTCGTGCTTTCCAATAATGCTATTTCAGGTAAATTCAACTATGGGATTTTAGCATGGAACAATGCTGCCCCAATAAACATTATAGGCGGTAGTATAAATGGTTCTCAGATGCAGGTAGCAGTTCGTCATGAAGCATTAAGTGCCACATGGGGTGCTATTTATACTGGTGGTGGCGGAATACTTACGCTGGATGGTGTTGCCATAAACAATGCACCCATCGGCGTATGGACCGATGATAATGGTACCGGAGTCAGTTATGATGATGTTAAAACTGCATTAATCAACGGAACGGCAATTACGGGAGGTGCAATTGGTGTAAAAGTCAGCGGATCAACTGCCGGATCAACAGCAAGTCTTGCTGGCAATACGCTCAATAATACCATGTTTAGTAGTCAAACAGGTAATTATGTTGAACTTGTTAACAATGCGCTGAATATCGATGCCACTGGAGCCTCTTTTGAGGGCAAAACCGGTGCTGCTGCTACGAATACGGAAAATTTTGCAATTGAAAATAAGATTCTCCACAAAATGGACAACACCAGCCTTGGCTTGGTACGTGTAAAAGCCCTTCAGTTTTTTGTTACCACAACATCTGGTACAATACAGAGAGGTATTGATTTTGCGGTATCGGGTGAAGTCGTTAATATAGCTGCTGGAACCTATTATGAAGAAGTGGCGATTTTCGGGAAAAGCAATCTAACCTTAAATGGTGCCGGACAAGGTTCAGCCATAATTGCGCCGGTTCGTGTTTTTGCACTGAATAATAGTGGCATCAGCCTTTACAATTCTAACAATATCACTATCCAAAATCTTACTGTTGATGGTTTTGCAAATGCTGCTTTAACTGCCGGAGTTGCTCATTTTAAAGATGGTATCCATTTCGGAAACAATGCAAGTCCTGAGAGTAATGTTGGTGGAAATAACTGTATCTTTTCCAATGTTACTGTTCAAAATGTAGATAGAAGAGGAATTTCTATCTTTCCGGAAACACTTACAAATAACCAGATTACTTATTGTACTATTATTAATGTAACCGGGGTCAACAATGGGCAGGGTTATGGACAAGGAATACAATTCAGTGGTTCTGGTTTAATTGAGCATAACAATATTTCAAATGTTACAGGAGCCCTTTTAGGAAACTGCAATGTTGTTGGAGGAACACTTTCTATTCAGGATAATGTTATTACAGGGTTAACCGGACTTACAGGAACCCCTTTCGATATTGGTATTAATTTCTGGTGCAAGCAAAGCAATGTTATTACTGTGAAGAACAATTCAATTACCGCCAATGTTGCTGATAATACTGGTATTTATGTAGTCAGAGGTGGAGATGGGAGTGAAATTTCATACAATACTATAAACCTTACCGGGAATGGTGGTTTAGGAATTGAAACAGGTTGGGAAAATACCTGGGGATTTCCTATACATCATAATACAATTACAATGGGCAAAGGAGGTACAGGTATAGTTGTAACAGGTTCCGGTACTGATGCCGATCCAATGCTTGTTTACAACAATACCCTCACCAATACAGGAAGTGATGATTTGTTTACCAACGACTATACAGGATATTCCGAAAGAGAAGTGGGATTGCTGCTTTCAGGTCATCAATATACTTCACGTACAGGCGATGCCAATTATGCTTTCAACGGAAGTGTGTACAACAATACCATTGATGGATTTAAGGATGGGATTGTACTGGCAAGTCAAATTTATGCTTCTGGCGGGTTCAAGGATGTTGATATCAAATTGAGTGATAAAAATAGCATCACCAATTTTGAAACAGCAGCTCGTTACGGTTATATTTCAAATACCTCACCTTATCCCTTTACAGAAATTGCATCTTCTGATGTAAATTACGCTCAGCAAGATCTTTCCATGAATTATTGGGGTTCGGCTTCTCCTGATTTCAACACAATTATTGATGGAAAAATCAATTATTGTCCCTATTACTTGAATGCAACTCGTACTTCTGTTGGCCCGGTAGTTAATGCAAATACCGGAGTTGGGTATTGTACCATTCAAGC
>CAZKCK010000308.1:0-4284 GCA_964550695.1 uncultured Bacteroidales bacterium
GCAACACCGGCAACATATGGTTTTCTGACAATACCCTTTACATCAGCGCATCCACGCAGGCAGGACAGACAGCACTTGTGGAAGTATTTGGTGTAACAGGTCAGCGCATCTTTACCAAATCAGTGGTTTTAAATAAATTGACCACCTTAACTGTCGACTACCATGGCTTTGTGGCTGTAAAAGTAACAACGGCCGGTGAAACACTGACCGGAAGTGGCATCCTGAAAGTGCATTGATGAATTGGATGAAAACGGGTGGGCTGCAAAAATTTACTTTCGATCCATTAGGTTGAAAGCACACGGATGTAATAAAGCTTAACTACACCTAAATTAAAATACTGTTGAAGATGGGATTCTACGTTAGTTTTTTATTTTTCAACCCAATAACCACACCATTTGCCATACAAACCCTTATATTTGTATTCGATTTCCGGAAACTATTCAAACCCAAAACAAACGCCATGAAAACCACAACTTTTTATCTCAGAAGTCTATGTATGATAGCACTGGTATTCATCTTTGTTTTTGTTGTATCCTGCAAAAAAGACAATCCTCCGGTAACGCCCCCAACTGAAAAAGCAATGGACGAACTTGTGATTCCTGACAATTTCGGGTTTGAAACAGCAAAACAGGTAACCATTACATTTCAGGATCAGCTGAAGTCAGGGGGAACGGCACGTTACGATGTGTTTTATCATAGCCCTCAGGTGATTTATGATACAGTTACTTATTTGAATGATGACAACCTGATGGTTACCGAAATCCTGCCCATGTATGATGAAACCAATGATTTGATTGCCAGAAAAATTTCGGAGACAGGCTTTTTTAACCTCATTGTAACCATTCCAACATACATCACTGAGTTATATGTTATAAAAAATGACCTGGGGATATATACCAGTTCAATCATACAGGTAAATGGCAGCAGTGCCCTTTTCAAATCCGGATTAAAAAACTCAGTGAGTTCTGAAGACATGTTGTATGGTGTAAATAATTCAGGCAAACTGTTTTCGATAAGCCCGGAAACCGGAGCACTGACTATGTTGAACAATTTACCGCAGGGCAGCGGTGCCTGTGCCATTGATAACACCAACCGCATCTTATATTTTGTGGGCAAAAACCCGAATTATCCCCTTTACCGTTACGATCTGACCAATCTGACTTTTCAACTGGTTGCCAATCTGAGAATGAAAGTGCAACGGTTTGATTATAACCCCAATGACGGGCTGTTGTATTCATGTTATAAAGAAGAAATCTATGCAATCGATCCCCAGAATGGCAATGTGGTAATGCAAAAAGAGCTGGAAGAGGTGGAAGGTTCAGAGTTTGGCGACCTCAAAATAAGTCCTGAAGGGAAATGGTATCTGGCTACCTATTCAGGGGTTTTCTGGCTTGAATTTAAAACCAAGGAAGTATATGCACACCGTATCGGAAGCAGCAACCTTCCATTCAAAGCCACGGGAATGACCATAACTTCAAATGGAGACATGTGGATATGCACGCATAATGCCAAAAGCAATCTGATAAAAATGAACAAAGCAACAGGTGCATGGGAGTATAAATTTAATCAGTATAATCTTGGGATTGATGATCTTGCAACACTTACCCCCACAACCGCCCCCGTGGTTGATGACGCTGACAACGACGGGGTAATTGATATTTATGATGAATATCCCAATGACCCATTAAGGGCATACAACACCTATACGCCAAGTATTCAGGGACTTGGATCGCTTACTTTTGAAGACAACTGGCCGGCTCAGGGAGATTATGATTTTAATGACATGATGCTTGGTTATAAATTTAAAACCGTGATGAATGCCGCTGATAAAGTAGTAGAACTGTTCTGCAAATTTACTGTAAGTCATGTTGGCGGAGTTTACAAAAACGGATTCGGATTCCAGTTACCCTTCAATCCTGCACAGGTAGCCTCAGTTACAGGGTATAATATTACTTCGGGCCTGGTAACGCTCGACTCAAAAGGACTGGAGTCAGGGCAGCAAAAGGCCGTGGTAATTGTTTTTGACAATGCCGATGATAACATTTATACCGAACTAACAATTCATATTCTGCTTCAAACTCCATTAGAAGCCTCCGTTGTTGGAGCTCCTCCGTTTAATCCCTTTATTTTTACGAATGCTACCAGGGGCAATGAGGTGCATTTGATTAATATGCCACCAACCAGCAAGATGAATACAGCCCTTTTCGGTACCGGAAACGACCGCAGTGTTCCATCACAGGGAAAATATTACATGACTCAAAACAAACTTCCATGGGCACTCAACCTGCTTGAACCTTTTGAAGTACCAAAAGAAACCAAGCCAATTAATCAGGGTTACACCAAATTCAACACCTGGGCTGAATCGGGTGGTATTGATTATCCGGATTGGTATAAAGACAATCCGGGTTATCGCAATACCAACTTTCTGAAGACAAACTAAAGGATTAAATAAAAAACAGTACCACGCCCAAAACACTTACCACTGCCCCAATAATTTCGCGGGTGCTGATTTTATGCTTAAAAATCAATATCGAAGGAACAATAATCAGTACTGGTACGATTGACATTAAGGTTGATGCAATGCCGGTTGAGGTGTGTTTGATGGCAAGAAGCGACAATGAAACCCCCAGAAAAGGGCCGAATACCGATCCTAAAAGGATAGACGAAACTACTTTGCGGTTATGCAATGCCTGAACCACCAATCCGGTTTTGCGTAAACCAATTACAATTACAGCAAATCCAAGCATTCCGGAAATAATCCGGATATGACTTGACGCAAATGCATCATATGAGCCCATCCCGTATTTACTGATGATTAATCCTATAGCCTGCCCCAACGCACCTCCGCCTGCAAAAAGAAGTCCCTTAAGCGAATATGAAAGTTTTACTTTCCCTTCTCCGTTTTTCCGGTTCAGGATGGCGATGGAAATGCCGCCCAGCGTCAAAAGCATGCCGGCAATGTGCTGAAGGCTCATGGTTTCATCCAGTACAAAAAAACTGATAATTGCAGTAATCGGGGGTACCAGTGTCATGATCAGCATGGCAATCCGGGAGTTCAGAATTGTATACGATTTAAACAGGCAATAATCGCCAAACACAAAGCCTATGAGACCTGAAACTGACAGCCAGCCCCAGGCATGTGGTGATGCATCCAAAGGTAAAGGTAACCCCCTGTAAAACAGTGTAAAAACAAACAACATGATGAATGCCATTACCAGCCTGATCATATTCACCACCAGCGGCCCGACTTTTTTGCTGGCTGATTCATAGGCCAGGGCTGTGGTCGTCCAGAAGACAGCAGTTAACAGCGCAGATAATTCACCAATATAGTGCATACGTTCAATTTGCTGCAAAAGTATGGCAATAAACCTAAACCACAACACGCATAAAAAAGCCGGAGCAGACGCCCCGGCTTTTTAAATCAGCTAAAAATAGTCAAAGAGCGGTGGGATTTTGGTCACCGCTCTTAACATCAGTTTATGGCAGTATGGCTGCAACAAACATGCTTGAATTGTTATCGGTAAGAATCAGGTCAAGTGCATCCACAGCACCATCACCATTTACATCGGTAAGCAAAAACCCGCTTGCAAAGGCACTTGCATCATTGTCAACCGCAATCAGATCCAACGCATCAACAGAACCATCAGCATTGGCATCACCTCCAAAAATTGCGAATTTACCCTCGCCAACATCTTTCAGGTTATCGCCAAAAGCCTGTGATACAGCAGTTGAAAAGTCGTAAGCAATCGTACTTCCTGAAAAATCAACAACAGCAGCAGAAGTTGTTTCAAGACTGTTGCGGTGTTTGACGGTAACATAATATGATCCCGAATATACAGCGGGGATGTCGGTAGTTGCAGAGCCATCCTGATTCAGATTTATTAAACCTGTGCTGTAATCAATGGTTGTATAGGTTGTGGCATCGTGCAGTTCAACAACAATCTGGTCAGCTACAGGCGCCACAAAATGTGGACCCATATCATCAAAAGCCTGATTCATCATTCCCCCTGCTGTGTATAATCCTTCAATCAATACTGTAAGGTTCAGGGTCTTGTTGGCAGATAATACAGTAACTTCAACATCTTTGCTGGTTGAGCAGCCCAGATTGGTGGTAACAGTAGCTGTATAAGTAGTAGTAACTGACGGTTTTGCATAAACCGTTGCGGCCGGTGTGCCTGTATATGAAATTGTACCGGCAGCATCGGTAAACAATGAGCCAACAGGTGCCCATGTAGCAGGTGCTGAGGCAGAACCGGTAATAGAAACATTGTCGATTGCCCAGTA
>CAZKCK010000309.1:0-4283 GCA_964550695.1 uncultured Bacteroidales bacterium
GAAAAAATAAGTGCGTTGGTGATCAATATGGAGGCCAGTCCTTCCCGGTAGGCTCTTATCCAATTCACAAAAACGGTTATGAGGGTGGAGCAAGAAACAGCTATTACCAATGTTAGACAAAGCTGTATGGCGATTCGGGGAAGCAGTCTGGTCTTCCATGGGAAAAACCTGTTCATGTACCTCATGATCAGTAGGTCAGGAATGGCTACTATAAACGCGGCAACCAAATTTATCGCTGAACCAATGAGCAGATGTGAAATAAAGGGAACAACGCCACTGAGGTGATAATACCCGCTCAGGTGATTGTATGATATGATTACAAACTGAATTCCGAAAGACCAAGAAAGCAGTAATTTAAATAATTTCCGGAAAGGGAAAAACTCATTCAGCGGGTGAAGAAAAAACTCTTTCATTACATCAAGAATAAAGTAAACCTACAAATTCTCCGGGTATCCGTTACAAATTTAAGGAAGAATGATTCATTCCGGTGTGTTAAAACTTCTTTAAAATTCCTACCCGAAGCTGAAAGTAATTCAGAACCAGCTTTGTTGTAACTTCTTCGATTGTTATTTTGCGTGAAAGGGAATTAAATTTCACACCAGGGGTAAGGCTCCAGTTGCGACCAAGCGGAACATCAACGCCACCTGCTACCTGCCAGCCAAGGCCATGACCAGTATTCAATATAGTGTTGTCATCGTGATTTTCCAGTTCAATATGATTATAAAGCCCACCAGCTCTCACATATATCGAAACCGGTGAAATTCCGATCGGATGTTTAAACTGTAATCCGAATACATAGCCGGTTTCTTCAAAATCCATTTTGCTGCCTGCAAACGTATTGGTGGCAGAAAATTTATTCCATCCCCAACCGGCATAAACTCCCATGTGTGACATAAAACGGTAATGAAAGATACCTTCGAAGCCCAGACCTGTTTTTAGGTTGGAGCCGCCTAATTCGCGGGTAGCAAACGAAGCGCCACCGCTTAACTCAATCCCAAATCGTTTTTCGTTTTCCTGTGCAAATACTTTTACCGCAGACATTGCTAAAATTGCAACTGCAATCATTACTTTTGTTTTCATTGTTTTGTTTTTTAAAAGGTTCTGATGTTTTTAATTTCTTATTAATCAGTTTGATGAAGCAAAAGTAATCCAGGTATAAAAGGAGAGAAAAGAAAATGAGATGAGGGTGTAAATTGAGCGTATGAAAGTGTGTATTGATTTGATAATATAATGCTGAAGGGTTGTTTTTTCTTTCTGAACTTTACTTCCGGGGAAGGAACAACTCACGCATGCTCAACCCACCCCTAAAAGCAAAAACCATATATAGCAAGGTGAACAGCCCGTCAATTATCCCGGTAAACCAGAAAGTTGATGGAAAATCGGGCACAAAACCCATAAAAACATATAGTTGAATAACATAGAAAGACCTGCCGATAATCAGGCAACCAACATTGAAAGCGTAAAGCTTTATATTGAAAGCCGACAAAAACTGCAGATAAGCAAAACAAAGAAAGAAAGATCCCAGGAAAATTGAGAAGAAGGGATCAGTAGCGGGATCATCAATGATACGCCCGGAGCCGATTACGAAAAAGTACAGAAAGGCTGCAATGGTGTCCCAGATGCCGCTTGCAATGAAAACCAGGGCTAAAGGTTTTAATGATTTATTTTTCATGATATTATTTATTGCTTTTTATCGGCAAGGCTGTTACATCCTATTAAAACATCTGTCAGTATGATTTTTTTCACCCTGCCAGGTTCTTCAAATATCGGGCTGTGAGCTGATTGTTCAAATGTGTAAAACCCCTTAATGGGTGCTTTAAGCTTCTCAAAATAGTCCTTTGCCAAACTGTATGAAACGGTGTAATCATTTATGCCGTGGAAAAAATAGACCGGAATTTCTAATTCAGGAACTTGTCTGGACAAATCTGTGGCTAAAATCGTATTCCAAAGCGGGTGAACGCCGGCCCTGGCTTTACCACGCCACATATTAATCTTCTCGGTAAGCGTGTAATCCCTGCATGTAAGCGATGGTAGAAAAATGCCGGTTATTATCGAACGCATGTCACGGGTTGTACCTATCCCAAGGGTGTGCATTGCTTTATCCCGCAATACAAGGTATGAATGTGGCGTACCTTCTTTAAGTGTAACCGGAGCTGACTCAAGTTTTCGAAGCATTTTTTTGTCTCCCTTCTCTTTATATTGCTCAACCATATACTGGTATGCCAGTCTTTCAGATTCAAGTTGATCAGTCATCTGGGCCACACCAATGTATGCATGGTATAATTCAGGTGCCTGTGCAGCCACATGCACTCCAATTAAGGTTCCCCCTGAACGTCCCATGAGGTAAATTTTTTCCTGCCTGAAGCGCTTTCGCAGGTAATTCGTCACCTCCTTTGTATCCGATGTCATCTGTTCAAGTGTTATCGACTCTTGAGGTATGTTGGCGTTATAAGAAAGGCCTGCCCCACGCTGTTCCCACCAAACCACAGTAAAATAGTCTTCAAGGCCTGTCGGGTACTTCTTTGACAGGAAATAATCCGGTATCCCCCCATGCAGATAAAGCAATACCGGATTGCGGATGTTTTTGCTTTGGATAATCATTCCCTGCCGGAGACCTCCGATCGTTAAAAAGGTTTTTTCTGAAATGCTTCCTGCGATCGGCATACCCTTATGATCAAGGAATGGTTCAGGTTTTCCAGGACTGTATAGTAATAATACAATAACCAGGATCAGGATCATTATTGCCAGGACTGAAATGGAAAATACAATCATACTTGAAACTGTTTGTATAAAATTATACCGTAAAATTAGCCTCCTCATTTCTTTCGGGAAATTTAAATCTGACGGAAGTGAAAATCCGGCGGTTGAAAGGGTTAAATCACTACCTAAGGGATTCTGGATTACTGAAAGCCGGGACACAACAGACCGGTTTATTGTTGCAATGCAACCTGGTATGCCTCAAGTCTTGTGTGTTTTATTGAATTCCTGTAACATAAAGGCCAATTTCTCAATAAAGATCTCATTAGTCCCACAGCATCCACCCAGTACTTTAAAATCGTATTTTTTTATCAGGGAACAAATTTCACTGACCATTTCGTCAAAATTTTCTACCTGCAGCACTCTGTTGTTGTTTAGTTCTTCAGGACTAAGCGTTGACGCATTAGCCTGGATTCCTGCGAACCGCTTCAGATACGGAGAGTTCTGATTAATTTCATGATCCAGTGCCCTCTTCAGGTTGGAAGGATGGACGCAATTTGCCATATAACAAATTGGTTTTGGATTCACCTCATTATCTATTACTTTTATAGCTTCTGCTATGCCTGTTCCGTCGAGCAAACAACCATCTTTTCTAACCATGAAGCTTATGATATAAGGTAAGCAAGACGCTGCCATTGCCCTGGCCATGCCGATTGCTTCTGTCAGGGCAGGCATGATCCCCGCAAAAAGGAAATCAACATTTCCTTTAGTGAATGCGGATACCTGGAAAGAATGGAACGCATAAGATGCCGAAACGTCAAGAGCGTCTGCTGATTGATAAGCATCCCCTTTGCAACCGAGCAATCCGCCGATGAATATTTTTTCAGGAAAATTTGGATATTGGCTCCTGATTTCTTTTAATAATTTGCAAGAATCAATGATCAGATTTCTTTTATTAATGCCGGAATATTTTATTGTTTCGAAATTCACTTTCCTAGTAGGAGTCATGAGCATTATCGGTATATCAAACTTGTGAGCTATCCCGATGTATTCCTGATAAATTTTTGATATGATCCCCGGGCTCTCATAGATTAACCCGGCATGATTAATATGCCTGTTCAAGGTTATATTAAACTCGTTTTTCAGTCTTTCGACTATTGCTCCCTCAGTTAGTATAAATCCCCTGCTGTTGAAATACTTCTCAAATTGCATTCTGAACAATGTTTATTAAGGTTAAACAATAGCCCTTATCTTGTGGAACAATTAATCAATGATCGCCTGGTAACTCAGAACCCGCAATTCTTTAAAAACCGGATAGTAAAAATTCGGGACAAACTGCGTCATTAAGATCAGTATTAAATCTTCTTTGGGATCAATGTAAAAATAAGTGTTACCTGATCCCGACCACCAAAATGAACCTTGTGAGCCGATGTTGTTGAACTTTGTGCTGTCCTGTAAAACAGCAAAACCAAATCCAAAACCCATTCCCGACATCAGCGGGCCGAAAAAATCATCATCCGGCATGATCTCGTTTGACAGTTGATCTGCGGTCATTAAATCAACGGTTTTACTCCTTAAAAGTCGCA
>CAZKCK010000310.1:0-4278 GCA_964550695.1 uncultured Bacteroidales bacterium
GTACAACTCTCATGGACCGGGATTAATGGCATTGTGATGTTTAACAGGTTTTTTAGCCCGGATATTGAATTGGATGATCTTGAAGTTACCAGTTCGCATGTTTTCAGTAATCCTTCTGAATTGCATATGCCTCTGCGCTGGATTGCCATGCTGAGCGAACGGGTTCATTGTGATCTTGCCGGCTCTACCGGTGTTGAAAATGGTGATGGCGCTCTGAAATTACTTTTGGCGGGAGCTAAGGCCGTTCAGCTGGCGTCTGCTTTATACAAATATGGGTTCAGCCATGTAGCTGTGATTAATAAGCAGATAGAAGCCTGGATGGATGAAAAAGGCTATTCATCACTTGATGAAATTATTGGAAAAATGAGTATCAAAAACGCTGATAACCCTGCTGTTTATGAAAGGGTGCAGTTTATGAAACATTTTGCCGGTATCGAATAAACAAAGAAAACAGAGCGTTTGAATAAATGCCGGGACTTATGGGTTGCCGGCATTTTTGCTCTTATTTTATAAGAATATCTACAATTATTGGTAAATGATCGCTAAAACCTCCTTCATATTTAAAGCCTGAAAAAGTCCTGAAAGGCATCATTCCTGAATGTGCGGCATCGGGCTGCAGTAAAAATTCAGCCCTGAAAACCTGAGCCTTTGAAATTTTAAGTTTTGACATACCTTCAAACAAGGGTTTTGAAACAATAATCTGATCAATAATACTCCAATGCCCGGCGTATTTATGGGTACCAACTACCGGGTTGGCAACAAGAGGCCACATTAAATTTACAAGACCGGATGTGCAATTTGCTGTATCACGGCATGCGCCAAGCACTTCTATCACTGAAGCATCTTCAGGCGTATCGTTAAAATCGCCCATCAGTAGAACATTCTGCAAGCCTGCAGCTTTCAATGAATCAGTATAATGCCTTAAGATTCCTGCTACAGCCATACGTTTCGGAAGACTGGCTCCGGTTCCACCATATTTTGATGGCCAGTGGTTGACAAATATATGGATGGTATCACAACCCATCAGAATGCCCTTAACATAAAGAATATCACGGGTATGTGAAGCGGTGTCGCCAGGAAAACTGACTGGAATTGCTCTTTTTGTTACCATTTTAAACTTATCCGCACGGTAAAGCAATGCTACATCAATTCCTCTTGGATCGGGTGATTCAAAATGTACAATACGGTAATCAGTTTTCTTGAGAGGCGTATAATGGATAAGTTTGTTTATTACATTTCTGTTTTCGATTTCACACAAACCAATAATTGCCGGCATGTCCCATTCACCCGCAGCAATAAATACTTTTGCAATGTTATTCAGCTTTTTATAAAGGCGAGTGTTTGACCAGGCGCGTGAGCCGGCAGGTGTAAACTCCTCATCTGCTATAAGGCTGTCATCTTCGGGATCATATAAATTCTCAGTGTTGTAAAACATCACCCGCGCTTTTTGTTGCTGGGCCTTTAAGGTGCAAATGAATAACAGCGAAAATCCAAAAATAACAGCAAAACGGATCATTTTACAGAAGTTTAAGCCTTTCAATTGTTTGAATAGGATTTGGAGATGAAAAAATGGCATTTCCAACTACCAAAACATCAACGCCAGCTTCAACCAGCATGCCGGCATTGCTTAAACCAACCCCGCCATCAATCTCTATTTTTACATTCGGGTTCTTTTCAATAATCAGATCCTTTAATTCTTTAATCTTATTAACCACCTGTGGAATAAACTTTTGACCACCAAAACCGGGATTTACACTCATCAGCAATACAATGTCAATATCCATGATGATATCTTTAAGAAGACTCACCGGTGTATGCGGATTTAATACGACTCCCGGGCTCATGCCCAACTCACGGATGGCATGAACAGATCGGTGCAGATGCCGTGATGCCTCATAATGAATGGTAAGGATATCGGCACCAGCCTGTTTGAATTGTTCAAAATACCTTTCAGGCTCTATAATCATCAGGTGAACATCCAGTGGTTTTTTAGCAAGGCGCTTCACTGCTGAGATTACCGGAAAACCGAATGAAATGTTGGGTACAAAAACCCCCTCCATTACATCCAGATGAGTCCAATCGGCCATACTTTGATTTACAAGATCAACAGCATCAGAAAGTTTGGTAAAATCGGCAGTCAGCAATGACGGAGCTATCAGATGATTCATGATATGGTAGATTAATATGCGAATATACAAATAAGACTAATTAAAAATTTATTTTTCGAAATTGTTGTATACATTAAAATATTATTTAATTTTGCAGGCTTTTTTAAAAAAGCGTCTATTATTAATGGTAAATAATTTGATATTAGTAAGTTAGCTTGATTCGAAACACTATTTACTGTTTATAACAGTTTTTAGTGGACTACCAATAAAGTTGTTTTCGATTATAATATTGTTTTATAATTCTCATTATTGTTAGATTTTGGTTGATTGGTGAAACGGCGCCCCGGGAGGGCCGCCGTTTTTTAATGATTTGTGTTTTCCAGACACAGAAAGAATCAATACATTTGAATTCCAAATCACCAATATACAAATTATGAGAAATATTTTGATTATCAGTTTGATACTGATTTTCGCCTCGCATTCTGAAGCCCAGAAAGTCATTCAACCCGATTACACCAAAACCAAAACCCTGCACACCATTGCTACAGCACATTTTGACACTCAGTGGCTTTGGACCATACAAAACTCCATTGATGAGTATCTGCCGGCTACGATGAACCGCAACTTTCAGCTTTTTGAAAAATACCCCGATTACAATTTCAGTTTTGAAGGCGCTTTCAAGTATCAGCTTATGAAGGAGTATTATCCTGCTGATTATAAAAAAGTTATCGATTATATCAAAAAAGGTCGCTGGAATATTTGTGGTTCAAGTATTGACGCCGGTGATGTGAACATTCCATCCCCTGAAGCCATTATTCGCCTCATTTTACTTGGTCAGGATTATTTTAAAAAGGAATTTGGCAAAACCAGCCGGGATATTTTTCTGCCCGACTGTTTCGGATTCGGGTATGCATTGCCATCCATCGAAGCACATTGTGGCCTCAAAGGTTTCTCAACCCAAAAACTTACATGGGGCTCCTCCATCGGAATTCCTTTTGAAATTGGTGCATGGCAGGGTGTTGACGGTTCAAAGATTGCAGCCATGCTCAATCCGGGAAGCTATACCTCAAAAATCAACGCAGACTTCAGCAGCGACCCAGAATGGATCAAAAAAGTTGACAAAACCGGTGATTATTCCGGGCTTTATATCGGTTACCGCTATTTTGGTGTGGGTGATACCGGTGGTGCTCCCGACGAAAATTCTGTTGATTGGGTTTCAAAAAGCATTCATGGCACAGGACCCTTAAAAGTGATTAATGCACCAGCCGATTTACTTTGCCGCCAAATTGATGCGGCACAACTTGAAAAGCTTCCTCAGTATAACGGCGAACTTTTGGTTAAGACGCATGGTACCGGTTGTTACACATCACAATGTGCCATGAAGCGCTGGAACAGGCAGAACGAATTGTTGGCGGATGCCACAGAACGCGTCTCTGTAATTGCGGACTGGCTTGGTATTCAGAAGTATCCACAAGAAAGGCTTAATCAGGCCTGGACAAGGTTTCTGTGGCACCAGTTTCATGATGACCTCACAGGAACATCTATTGCCGAAGCTTACAATTTTTCATGGAATGATGAACTGCTCAGCCTGAACCAGTTTTCGGGCATGCTTCAGAGTGCCGTTGGTCATATAGCAAGTACCATGGATACCAGAACAGAAGGAAAGCCTATTTTGGTTTACAATCCATTGGCCATTGAACGTGAAGATGTTGTGGAGGCAACAATTACTTTTCAGAACTCCAATCCGGCAACCATTACAGTGTTCGATCAGAATAACAAACAGGTTCGTTCCCAGATCATCAGCCGGAATGGTAACAGCTTGCGAATCCTGATCCTTGCTAAAGTAGCACCCGTAAGTATTGCAGTTTTTGATGCCAGACCCGGCAGTACTTACAACGCATACAAACCGGTATTGGTCACCGAAAATTCTCTTGAAAACGATTTCTACAAAGTTAATATTGATAAAAACGGGGATGTATGCTCCATTCTTGATAAGACAGCCAGACGTGAAGTACTCGCATCACCCGTACGTTTGCAGATGTTGAACGACAAATCAGTCAGATGGCCGGCATGGGAAATTACATACGCCGATATCATGTCAGAACCCCGTGAATATGTGGATGAGGTTGTTTCTGCATCCATTGCTGAATCAGGGCCTGTAAGGTCGGCT
>CAZKCK010000311.1:0-4271 GCA_964550695.1 uncultured Bacteroidales bacterium
ATAATGTGCTCATGTGCTTATGGGATAATGGGATAAAGGTGAAATAGTTGAAATTTTTAATTATAAATTTTTAATTATGAATGAAAGAACCACGCAATCATGATTTGAGATTTGTATTGCGAAGGTTCTTCAATTAGCACATTTTCACATTAGCTAATTAGCACATGAGATAATGTACCTTTCACCAATTTTCCCGCCCCCGCATCAGGGTAAATTCGTATTTTTGTGTATAACAATCGGAAACAGGCAATCTTCTGAATGTGGATTGCTGAGTTTCACAGTTTTTATAGGAATTAAAGTACCAATACTCAAAAAGTGATGAATTCAAAAAAAGTCGTTCTGTTATCTGCAGTATTATTAATCTCCGGTCTTGCCCGTGTCAGTGGCAAACCCTGGAATGAAGAGGGCACCTCACAACTGGGGCATGTTACCACGGCACACTCTGCCGCCGATGTGCACAGCACCATTCATTATGACCTTACCCGCTTACTGGCTGTTAAGGCCGGCCTTACTTCCGACATGGCCGAAACCCTTGCCCGTTACTGCGTGCTGGTTGACCAGATCAACCCCAAATCCAATTACCCCTATCCCATAGCTTTAAACGGCATCAGCATCCCCGATACCTATGCCGGATGGAATGAGAGCCTGGCGGGTACCGAGCGGGGCAGCGCACAGCAGAACTCCTACAAGGAATACCCCCCGCAATACTGGCACTTCCCTTACCGCGACCCTTCCGATACCATTTCGGGCGGCATGACGTTCGGTATCAGCTACCCATTGCCCGAAAACCTTGCTTACCGTGATGCACCTTATTTCTGGCGTGTTCCGTTGCTCAACAATTACAACCTGCTCAACATCCGCAACTGGGCGCTGTTCGGAACCGGAAATGCAGGAGCACCCGATAATTCAACCCCCTGCCCTGTGTATTTTTATGACAATGTATTGCACCAGTACAAGAAGGTTCAGCCCGGAAGCATTCAGGCCATGGGCATTTACCTGCATTCGCTGGCCGATTCCTATTCACATGAACACTGCATGGTGACCGATACCCTGCGCAGCCACCCCACATGGAGCGATGCCTGCGGACTCACCTATCATTCACATCATGAGTTTGCCTATGATACAGCCATCGTTGCACAGGAACATGCCACGCCCTGCTTTCAGGCACTCTGGAGGGCCATCATGGTGTACAAAACTGAAAACAATATTACAACCCCTGCCTTATGGACGACCGATTCAAACGGGTTTCAGGATGGCGACGGCATACCCGATGAACTTGAAAATAATCAGAATCCGGTGATGGATGAGAGTTTTTTAGAGAAATGGGAAGCCCCCACCGATATCGATTTTAATGAAGATGGATTGATTGACCATTTTGACCATACTTCATGGCGGATTTACCTGTGCAACAACGAAACTGCCCCGGCCTTCAGGCTGCTACAACTAAAAGTATTTCTCGAAAGCCTGTATGCCGGCAATTACACCATGCAACAGGCCCGCGACGAAAACGGCAAGCATTTCCCGGGCAATACAGCCGATCAGCTCATTGTGGAACTGCACAATGCCGGCAATTACAATACGATTGTTTATGCCGATACCGTGTTTGTATTCAGCAATGGCAAGGCCTGCCTGTTTGTGCCCGTGGCAGTGAGCGGCAGTTATTACATTACGCTGCGGCACCGCAATTCGATAGCTACCGTGAGTGCTTCACCGGTCATGATTTCGGCATTGGATATCAGTTATGATTTTACTGACAGTGCAGCAAAAGCCTATGGCGATAACATGCTGGCATTGGGTGGCATTTATGCCCTGTTCACGGGTGATATAAATCAGGATGGGGTGGTTGACGGACTGGATATGATACCTCTTGACAACCTGGCGGCTGCATTCGGCACCGGTTACCTGCCTGAAGACCTGAACGGTGATGGAAGCATTGATGCGCTTGATATGATCCTGCTCGATAACAATTCGGCAGCCTTTATCAGTTCTGTTTTGCCGTAAGCGGAGAAAGGGAGAAATGAGAGGGGGAGTGAAGTAGATAGTAGGTAGTAGATAGTAGGTAGTAAGTAGTATGTAGTCCCTCGATTTGAATAATTTAAGGCTGTTCGCATTAAAAATTGTTGGAGTTTTGAAAACTTACACAGCAATCTATGTCGAGACTATAATTATTAAATGAACCCGCAACAACCCATTGCTGTGATTATTATTCAACCAACAATTACAAGTATTCAAAAATTACTACCCGGGCAAAGGCATCACATTTTTCATATAAAAAGAAATAAACGCAGTAATAAATAAAGACCGTCATGTTTTGTCGCAGGGGCAGATTACTTTTACATCACAAATTAATTGTAGTGCTATGGAAACAGTCAAAACATCGGAAAAAGAACGCCTGGAGTTGCTCGAAAAACGGATTGAAATAAAGAAGAAACGCATGGAAATACAGAAAGAAAAACTCAGTATCTTCGACATTTCACAACGAAAACTCAATGCAATGGATGAACAGGAAATCCTTATTGCCAAAATTACGGAGCTCAGGCACTTGCTCTCCGACATTACTGTTGATGGAGACCGGACCCTTTTTGCCGGAGAACCTTTTTTAACACCAGTTATACTCGGTGAGAACCGCCATTTTTTAACGAATAAACTAATATCATTGATTAGGAAGTTATAAGCTTACCCTTGCTAATAGAAAATTATAAACTAAACACTTTACGCTATGGACAATGAATCACTAGAAAATTTACTCGAAAAAATTGCCATCATCAACCAGAAATACGAAGAGATGGCCAAAATTTCCGGAGAAAACTTTAATATTTTCTCCATCTTAAACCTCACTACCAATGAGGTTCGTACCCATTCGGCTTTTATAGCTGAATTGCTCAACCCCAAAGGAAAACATGGATTGGGCAATGCCTTTTTGAAAGAATTTGTTGACATTATCAAACGTAAGCTTCAGCAAGCCGAAAAAAAGGATTATTTACTTCCCATGCGGTTTGACCCAAGTAACTGTTACGAAGTAGCAGTTGAATACTGGCTTGGGTACAAAACTGAAACTGACGGCGGGTTTATCGACATTCTTCTTACAGATAAGAGAAACAATCACCTCATTATTGAGAACAAAATCTATGCAGGTGATCAAAAAAACCAATTGTTGCGCTACCATTCATCCAATGAAAAATCTCCATTGATTTATCTCACTTTACATGGTAAAACACCCTCTGAGCGGAGTACTAATAATAAAGAAAATGTGCTTCAAAACATCCTCTGTATCTCATATCGTGATGAAATTTACCAATGGCTTGAAGCCTGTCATAAAATTGCTGTTAACTATCCATTGTTACGCGAAACCATCAAACAATATTTAAATCTTATAAAAATTTTAACACATCAAACTATGGAAACAAAAGAACGTGAAGAAATCATTAACGAGATTACCAAAAGTAAATCTCAAATGGAAGGATTGCAACATCTGGCCGAAGGGAATATTTGGTATGCAGTAAGAAAACACCAAATGGAGGTGTTGGGTAAAAAACTACATTCATGCAAACTGAGTCAAAATAATGCAGAAATGAATAAGGACCCAGATGTATTTGAATTCAAGTCCTGGACTTTGACTGCAAAACCAGAAAAGCAAATTCCATTTGGAAATATGGAGTACGATTTTTGGTTCTACAAACCGGGTTGGAAATATATTATCAACTTTTGCTTTAATGCAGAATTTTCTCAAATATGTTACGGGGTTGACGTTCCCCCAGGGATTAATAATAAAACAGTCGAAGCGTGTGTCCTAGAAAAGTTTAGCGGTATTTTAAGTCCTATAGGCGTTCAAATAAGAGACCCATATTGGATTTGGAAAACAAGATTTCATGAATTTGACGAATTATCCTGGTACGATAAACCAACTATCGGACTTGAACTTATCTTTGAAAAAGTCCTGAAAATTACCAAACTTTCAGAACACTTAATGATTGATTAAAAAACGTTACGGTTTATGCCCAAATCCAAGTATTTAATCCGCTTTGCACTTCTTACCAGGTTGGTGAAAAGCCAACCTGGCTTATCGTTTGCCGGGATTCAGCACGCTGTTCTCCAAAACCTCCAAAACCTTTACGCCAAGGATGGAACAACACCCATCAGGTATTCGAAACGAACCTTTGAACGCGATCTGAAAGATTTGCGGGAAGCAGCAGGTATTGAAATCGGATACGACACCTCGCTGAAAGGTTATGCCATTAAGAATATGGAATATGGCAGCAAAGAAGTGGAAC
>CAZKCK010000312.1:0-4236 GCA_964550695.1 uncultured Bacteroidales bacterium
AGAAATTTAGTATCACCTGGGTCAGCTACTTCAACTTTACGCATAATTTGACGAACAATAACCTCGTAATGTTTGTCATTAATTTTTACACCTTGCAAACGATAAACTTCCTGAATTTCATTCACAATATATTCCTGAACTTTCATGGGACCCTTAATAGCCAGGATGTCGCCCGGAGCAATTGCACCTTCTGACAGTGACTGACCAGCCTTTACATAGTCATTCTCCTGAACAAGGATCTGTTTGGAAGTTGAAACAAGATAAGCTTTTTCTTCACCGGTCTTGCTTGTGATAATTACTTCGCGGTTACCACGTTTTAGTTTTTTGCTGAAGCTAACCACGCCATCAATTTCGGCAACACGTGTCGGGTCAGATGGATTACGGGCTTCAAACAATTCAGTAACACGTGGAAGACCACCGGTGATATCGCCTGATTTACCAATAGCTCTGGGAATCTTTACAAGAACTTCACCGGCTTTAATATTGGTTTTATCATCAACCACGATGTGTGCACCAACCGGAATATCAAATACCTTAATTTCTTCACCATCAGGTGTCAAAATACGGATTGCAGGATTCTTGGTTTTCTGACGGCTTTCAATAACAACCTTATCATGGTAACCTGTCTGATCATCTGACTCGATACGGAAAGTAACACCTTCAATAACGTTCTGGAAACTTACGGTACCGGTAACGTCTGAAATAATGATGGCATTGTACGGATCCCAGTCGCTGATAAAATCACCCTTTGTAACCTTTTCACCATTTCTGATATAGAGGTTTGCTCCATAAGGGATATTGCCAGAGGTAAGAACAATTTGCGTATTCGGGTCTACGATTCTCATTTCTGTTGAACGGCCCAAAACGATATCATATGTTTTCTCTTCAGCATTGGTGTACTCTACTGAACGTAATTCATCAACCTCGAGGATACCATCATACTTTGCAATAATTTTTGAAGCAATGGCAATGTTTGAAGCTGTACCCCCAACGTGGAAGGTACGCAGTGTAAGCTGTGTTCCGGGCTCTCCAATTGACTGGGCAGCAATTACACCAACCGCTTCACCCTTTTGGATCATCTGACCGGTGGCAAGATTGCGGCCATAACATTTGGCACAAACCCCAACTTTGGCTTCACAGGTAAGTACCGACCTGATTTCAACAGCTTCAATTGGTGATTCTTCGATTCTGGCACAAATGTCTTCACCAAGTTGTTCGCCAGCCGCAACAATAATTTCACCAGTTGTAGGATGATAAACATCATGCAGTGCAACACGGCCAAGCATTCTATCGTACAAGGTTTCAACAGTTTCCTCACTTTTCTTGAGTGCTGTAACTGTCAGACCCCTGAGTGTTCCGCAATCAAATTCAGAAATAATAACGTCCTGAGCCACATCAACCAACCTACGTGTAAGGTAACCGGCATCAGCGGTCTTAAGCGCAGTATCAGCCAAACCTTTACGTGCCCCGTGGGTTGAAATAAAGTACTCTAATACTGAAAGGCCTTCTTTAAAATTCGAAAGAATAGGATTCTCGATAATTTCACCACCTTCAGCACCTGATTTCTGAGGTTTTGCCATCAGACCACGCATACCTGCCAACTGGCGGATTTGCTCCTTTGATCCGCGGGCTCCTGAATCAAGCATCATATACAATGAATTGAAACCCTGCTTGTCTTTCGAAAGCCGGTCCATTAATGTATGGGTCAGTTTTGAGTTGGTATGGGTCCAGATATCAATAATCTGATTGTAACGCTCATTATTGGTAATAAATCCCTGATTGTAATTTGCCATTACTTCATCAACCTCTGCATTCGAATCAGCAATAAGCTGTTCTTTAATCGGCGGGATAATAACGTCGCCCATATTTACCGATAAACCACCTCTGAATGCCATCATAAAACCGAGTTCCTTGATATCATCCAAAAATTTGGCAGTAGAAGCGGTACCCGTTTTTTTCAATACAGAACTGATAATATCTCTGAGGGCCTTTTTGGTAAGCAACTGGTTAATGAATCCCATTTCACGGGGTACCAATTGATTAAAGAGTACTCTTCCAACGGTGGTTTCGATCATCGTTTTGACCGGACTACCACTGGAATAATCATTGTAACGCAATTTTATTACAGCGTGAAGGTCAATTTTCTTCTCGTTGTAAGCAATGATAACCTCTTCCGGCGAGTAGAACGTTTTTCCTTCTCCTTTTACAGGGGCATCAGGTTCGCTTACTTTGGCTTTGGTAATATAGTAAAGACCAAGCACCATGTCCTGTGAAGGTACAGTGATAGGAGCTCCATTCGCAGGATTCAGGATATTATGTGAAGCAAGCATCAGAATCTGAGCCTCCAGCACTGCTGCATTCCCAAGAGGAACATGCACAGCCATCTGGTCACCGTCAAAGTCGGCATTGAAAGCGGTACATACAAGTGGGTGAAGCTGAATTGCCTTTCCTTCGATAAGCTTTGGCTGAAACGCCTGGATACCAAGCCTGTGCAGTGTTGGTGCACGGTTAAGCATCACGGGATGTCCTTTGAGGATATTTTCAAGGATGTCCCACACAACAGGATCTTTACGATCAACAATTTTTTTGGCTGATTTTACAGTCTTCACAATGCCCCTTTCGAGCATCTTACGAATAATAAACGGCTTGAAAAGTTCTGAAGCCATTTCTTTTGGCAATCCACACTCGGAAAGTTTTAATTCAGGGCCAACAACAATAACCGAACGTCCGGAATAGTCGACACGTTTTCCCAATAAATTCTGACGGAAACGTCCCTGCTTACCTTTCAAACTGTCGCTAAGAGATTTAAGTGCACGGTTAGATTCAGTTTTTACTGAATTCACCTTCCTGGAATTATCGAATAATGAATCAACTGCTTCCTGTAACATACGTTTTTCATTACGTAAAATTACATCCGGAGCTTTGATTTCGATCAGTCGTTTCAGGCGGTTATTTCTGATAATAACCCTGCGGTAAAGATCATTGAGGTCGGAAGTGGCAAAACGGCCGCCATCCAGAGGTACCAATGGGCGCAATTCAGGCGGAATAACAGGAACAACTTTTACAACCATCCATTCAGGACGATTCTCAATATTATTCATTGAGTCACGGAAAGCTTCGTAAACCTGAAGTCGTTTCAGAATTTCCTGCTTTCTCTGTTGCGAGGTTTCGGTATTTGCCTTGTGGCGTAAATCGTATGATTCCTTATTCAAATCAATGTTTGAAAGCAGATCGTACAATGCGTCGCCACCCATTTTTGCAACGAATTTATTTGGGTCGCGATCATCAAGATACTGATGATCAGCGGGTAAACTTTCAATTATTTCAAAGTATTCTTCTTCGGTCAAAAAATCGAGATATTTGATGCCATCGGCAGCTTTAATACCAGCATTAATAACAATGTAACGCTCGTAGTAAATGATCATCTCAAGCTTTTTGGTTTGCAATCCCAGAAGTGCTCCGATTTTATTCGGAAGTGACCTGAAATACCAGATATGAGCAACAGGAACTACAAGAGAAATGTGTCCCATCCGCTCACGTCTGACTTTTTTTTCAGTTACTTCTACACCGCATCTGTCGCAAACGATTCCTTTGTAACGGATACGTTTGTATTTTCCGCAGTGACACTCCCAGTCCTTTACAGGACCAAAAATTCTTTCACAAAACAAACCATCCCTTTCAGGTTTATACGTTCTGTAATTAATTGTTTCAGGTTTCAGGACTTCACCACTTGATCTTCCAAGAATTGACTCAGGAGAAGCAAGACTGATAATAATCTGACTGAAATTGCTATTTACGGTATTATGTTCTTTTCGAAATGCCATTTTACAATTTTGAGTTTCTGTAAGTTCCCAGTTTCATGATAAATACAGAAAAAACCGAAACCGGGTTTATCTGAGAAGGTATAAACCCGGATTCGTATTTTGTTTATTCGAATGTAATATTCAGTCCTAAACCACGCAGTTCATGGACCAATACATTAAAGGATTCGGGAATTCCGGGTACTGGCATATTTTCACCTTTTACGATTGATTCATATGCTTTAGCCCTTCCAATAACGTCGTCGGATTTAACCGTAAGGATTTCCTGAAGAATATTTGCTGCACCGAAAGCTTCGAGTGCCCATACTTCCATTTCACCAAAACGCTGACCTCCGAACTGAGCTTTACCACCGAGTGGCTGCTGGGTAATAAGTGAATAAGGTCCAATTGAGCGGGCATGCATCTTATCATCAAC
>CAZKCK010000313.1:0-4219 GCA_964550695.1 uncultured Bacteroidales bacterium
ACAAATATACAAAATCGGCCAGTGAACTTGCAATTTGTTAGTATCGTTGTTCGGGTAATTAGTATTTTATGTAAAGATTCTTCAGCCAGAATTGAAAGGATGAGCTGGGTGAAAGTATTTTCTTTGACAGTAAAATTGTTAGGGCACTGATAGTTTTAACAGTGTGTTGTATGGGGTATTGAAAATATTGCCCGGAGGGCCAAACTCATGTAAAATTAATTTGAAAATTTCGGCCTAACAATAATTAGGCCATTATAGATATTAGTTTGCCAAATGGCTATCTTATTTACTAATTGGATTAGAATTATGTATTTTGTGCAAAAAATGGACAATTATCTATGTTTAATTATTGTTTGTAATTATATGGTATTATGGTAATTAAAAATTAATTTTTCATTTAATCACGAAATAGTTTCATTTTACTTGCATAAAGTTTTTATGATTAATAAATTTGCAATCGAATGAAACATTTCTTTTTTTTTGGAAGCGTTATTCATAAATGGGAAAGCAAACTTGTTGATTGTGAACTTTTCTCTTTTTAGCCGGATCGAAATTTTATGATTACCTATAAATGGCTGAAATTGAGGAAATAATAATAGATTATGGAAAAGTTTAACACCAAAATCGAAATTCGGGAAGATGTTGCATCTACTGCAAATATGATTAGTTTATCGATTTTATCTCTGTATTATGCGCTTCTTTCGTATTTCATTGTAATGGTTATTGAGCACGCAGGTTACGCCATTATGATGTTTATGTATAAAATCCCTTTTGTTTATAGCCTGTTTTTTGTAGAGACCCTCACGCATTCAACTCAATTCTGGAATGAGGGGAATGCAATTGCAGTATATGGTTCAGTTCATTTGTTGATTTTGGGGATTGGTATATTGCTGTTGGTTAAATTATTCGATCAGCGTTCGATGTATTGGAAAAACAGGTTGTTCTTAACCTGGTTGGTGTTTATTATCAGCAACTACATTTTTTCAGGTTTCTTCTCAGGTTCTTTTATTTTTGATGGATTCGGATGTGCGTTACAGTATCTTATTCCTTCAGTGGTTTTGCGATTAGCTATCGTAATCCTTTTATTGATTATATATATCTGGTTAGGGAGGTTTTGGAGCATACTCTTTTTTTCAACGGCTTATTCTTCCAGGTTCATTCGTTCATCAGGATTACAGCGAAGATTTGTAATGCATGTTTTTGTGTGGCCGTATCTTGCAATGGCTATTATCGCCAGCATGTTTTACCTGCCCAATATTGACTTTTACAATAGCATTCAATTGGCTTACCCGATTTTTTATACACTCCCCCTTTTAGTTTATTTGCCAGAACCAGGCAGAATTCATTTAACCAGTAAGGGAAGGCTCAAAGTAAACCGTGAGCAGTGGATTGTATTGGTTTTATCGTTAGTTTTGGTAATGAAGATGTTGTCGTTTATTGATCTGAACGTATCCTGACAACGGCCGTTTTGATGTAGCATTTTGTTTGTTTTTTTGGTTAAATCCCCCGTATTATTTTTTCCGCCTTAATTCTTTTAATCAGGCTCTTAGGATTAAGTAGAATTGCAGGAAGCAGGTAAAAGTATTTGGTTAGCCTATTTGAGGAAATTTGATACCTGCGATAAAAAAATATGAAATAATAATAACTGTAAATTCTTATAATTGAGGTTTTTGTACCCCAAATGCTGTCTCTGATTGTAAAAGTGAACCTAATTGCATTTATTTTTATAGTGCTTGTGGAACTAGCCGGGTGAACACGCATACGGTACAATGGTTCAGTCAGATTGGCAAACCGGCACCCTCCCTTCGCCATGCGCGAAAAGAATTCATAATCTTCACCCGGAAATATTTTCTGGTATCTGTAACCCTGAACAACACTTTTTTTCATAAACGCAGTGGGATGCTGTATTCCATGTAGCCCATTTCTATAAGCCCCTACAATCTGATCATGTTCAGCCGGGAAATTGGACCTATTGATATTTTGACCGGTTTCATAGTGAAAGTACCATACATTGCTGCCCAACACATCCACCTCAGGATGCGCTTCCATATAGGTATACTGCCGTTCAATTCGTTCAGGGTGTAAAATATCGTCAGGATCGGCACGCATGATATACTTGCCGGTTGCAGTATCAAGACCTGCATTCAGTGCATCCGTAAGGCCCAGGTTGATAGGGAATTGTATTGTAATAAGGAACTCAAGGTTTTTATATACTGCCAGCACTTCACCCGACTCATCGGTTGAACCGTCATTTACAATAATCAGCTCACGGGGCTTTACCGTTGAATGAATAATGCTCTGGATAAACTCATTTAGAAACCTTCCATTATTGTAATCCGGCACAATGATGGAGACATCAACTGTTGGTTTATGATGTTTCATTGATTCTCCCGTTTTCGAAACAATAAATTTTATCGGCAATCCTATGAATTTCAGGGCTGTGAGAGATAATTATCATCGTAGTTTTACCCTTAAGTTTTTCAAGGGCTTCGATGATTTTATTCTCATTTACCGGATCAAGTGCACTGGTGGCCTCATCAAGCAGCAACATGGTTGGTTTTCGCAACAACGCTCTGGCAAGGGCCAGCCGCTGACGTTCACCTCCTGAGAGTTTTGCTCCCCGGTCTCCAACAATGGTTTCAAGTCCCAATTCAAGTTTATCAACCATTTCATCTGCTGAGGATTGAACCAATGCCTCTTTGATTTCAGATTCAGAGGCTTCCTGATTTGTCCATAACAGGTTATTCCGGATGGTATCATTGAACAGGAACGATTCCTGGGTAACATAGCCGATGCTTTTTCGCCAGTTGAACAAAATTTCTTCGTTAAGAATTTTGCCATCAATCAGAACCGAGCCGGATGAGGGTTTCAGCAATCCAAGAATGATATCGGCCAGCGTGGTTTTGCCTGAACCTGATTTTCCGGTAAAACAAACAATACTGTTTGCAGGAATCAGGAGCGAAATATCTTCAAACAGAGGAGTTTTGCCGTATCTGAATGCTATATTCCGCAGTTCGATGGCACCCCCAGTTTTTTCACCTTTACCTTGATTTCGTATTAATTTCTCGTTGTTGATATTGCACAGGTTCTGCAATTCATTCACTGAAGTAAATGCAGGTAAAGACTGGAGTATGGATTGGAAAGAAGTTTGAAGTGTGGAAACCTTTGGCAAAAGATTCGAAAAAATGTAAATCAGCACCAACAGTGTGGTGGCTGGTAATCCCACAATTCCGATGGCCAGGTACACATAAAAACTCAGAAGGACGACGGTTCCAATTGAAAAGAAAAGTGAAGTACGGGCAGAAAGACGGGCATAATCTATCTTTCTTTTTTCGACGTCTTCAGAATACTGAATAAATTCTGAAATATACCGGTCTTCTTCTGCAAAGCTTTTGGCTACTTTCATTCCTGAAAGGTGTTCGATCACAATCTGAAATACCTTTTTCATCGATTTCTGGCCAGCCTTGCCGAGATTGTAGGCAACCGTGTTTTTTTTACGCCCGATCAGTAAAAGCAACAGCGCTCCAATGAGTGAGAGAAACGCCATTTTTGCCGATAACATAAAAGCCACAGAAAGATACGCCAGGACTGTAATCAGAGTGCCTGACATCCTGAGTATCTGGAAAATAACCTGACCCGATTGCTGAACCTCAGTAGTAATTACGTGCGCAATATCCGAAAGCCGCATTTGTGAAACAAACTGCCATTCGCTATGTCCGATGGAAGTATACAACTTATCTTTTAAATGCCTGACAAAACGCTGTTGTATTTTTGCATTGTTGATGGTTTGGTAGCTGTTCAGCCATGAATTTAATGAGACTACCAGAATATAAAACAGCAGTATGGTAACAATTCCTTCCGGAAGGCCTGTTTTATGAAGAAAATCAATCAGTTCACCAACAAATTTGGAACTTTTCGCCTGGTTCTGGAAAATACCGACGATGCCAAGCAATGGAATTAACATGAGCAGGCCGATGCCCTGGGTAAGCCCTGTTAAAATCTGAAGTAAAAACGAGACAATGACCTGACGACCGGATGTTCTCATGAGATCTTTAAAGAACATTGCCAGATTTTTGTAATCGTCTCTTTTGAATTTCATGTATTGAATAAATGCTGAAATATTGGCAAAAAATAAACAGCAGGTGAACGCCTGCTGTTATAATTCATTAACAAGTTGGGGGGAATAACAGTCGATAAAATCAACAGAATGCTTACGAAG
>CAZKCK010000314.1:0-4218 GCA_964550695.1 uncultured Bacteroidales bacterium
AACCATCATAATTAATATAACTGTAAGTTGTGAGCAAACGATATTTATCTGTTTTCACCGCAGCCTTGACCCCGTTTTTAAATAATCCGAATGATCCGAACTGGTTAAATTGAACCACAGAAGAACGGTCAAAGTCAATGTCATTGATGAAATTGGCGACTCCACCGGGAGCATTGGTATACAGGGAGGAAGCATTTCCTTTTACGATTTCAATCCTGCCGATGGAATTAAAATCCAGCGCTTCCAGCCTGGTTTGCCCATCCGGTTCTGATTCAGGTATGTCATCCAGCAGAATGCGGATCCCCCTTACGCCGGAATTCGACCTGCTGCCGAATCCCCTGATGGAAAACCGCACATCATGATCCCCGTATCTTGATTGCAAAAACAACCCGGGAACCGCAGACAGCATATCCCCCGAACCTATTTTCCGGTCATACTTGTAGCTCGAATAATTCAGCCGGACTACAGAATAAGGAATATCAATGATCCTGTTTTTCACGCTGGTTGCAGTTATAACCACCTCATCGAGTTCCCGGGTTACCGTATCAGGTAATCTGGCAGAATCTGCCAGGCTGATTTTTTGTGAAAATGCCCACATGCTCCCAAATGTCAGTTGAAGCATGAGAGAAAATATAAAAACAGTAATATTTTTCATTTCTGAATTCTTTATAATCGTTAAAACTGTTTCTCTTAAATGATCAAAATAATCAGTCCTCTTTCATTAAAAAAGGGACGAAACCTTGGGAAACAAGATTTTAAACAATTTTTGGGGGCGGAACAGAAGGTGACAAAAGAACAGGAGAATAATCAAAAAGATAATTCGGGGTTAACTGATTATGTTTGATTTCAGGAGGTCGGCAATTCCATTCCGGGGAACCAGCATAATAAAGAGATTGAAACAATTTCACCAGGCGTTTCTGATTTTCTTTTTTTTGAGGATTCTGCCCCAGAAAATCCGACACCAGCATTTTGAGATGCTTGTTGAATCTCGATTCTGCTTGATCATTCAAACAATAATAAAAAGTACTGTCCGGCCTCACCTCCTTTTTCACCACGTCAAACATTTGATTCTTGTATTCGAATTCCCCGGGATGTTTCCACCGGAGATTGGTACTTGTCTCTGCTGTGCTGAATTTTAGCAGGATGAGCTCTTTTTTGTCAATTCCGGAGATGATTCGTGTTTTAATCTCCTTTCTCACCAGGTGTCTTTTATACTGCAACCAACCATATGTTCCCAGGTAAGGAACCAGTAAAATCAGGATAAGCAATATGCCAAAAAGTCTTTTCAATCGGGAATTACTGACATCAAATCAGGTTGACAGACAATGGTTCATCGAAAAATTTCATTGTATTACAAATGTACATGAAAATATGCAAATGACACACGTCAGAAAAAAACCCGGTCCAATGCTTAAGAGCTATGTTTGTTTGGATGGAGTTTACAAGAGAAAAAGCAGGAGAACATCAGGAATCAACCGGATCAATGAAACTTTTTATAAACGACAAAATGGTTGCTCAAGGCCCAATGAGAGCCCTATTTCTTTATATCGATAGTCACCTTTTCGATTTTTCCTTTGAATTTTGATGTAAGTCCGTAATCTGCAACCGGAGTTCCTTCATCGATACCTATATCGGCCATGTCATCAACAGAGAATATACCGGGTTGTGTTTTTTCAATCCGGCCTTCTGCTACTTTTTTATTATTTACGGTAATTGTACCCAGACCACCTTTCCCTTGTCCGCCACCATCGTATTTAAAGTCATACACCAAAAGATAATTTCCTGGTTTCAGGGCCTCGGGGGCTATTATCTGTGTTGATTCCATACCAAGGTAATTATAACTAAATGCAGGTTTTCCGTTTTTAATATAAAAAGACAGGCCACCAAACCGACCGCCCTGGCACACCATTACCCCGTTACCACCGGCATCTACCGAAATCTCGGCTGTGATCGTGTATGATTTGCTTCTGAGATCAATAAAAATATCCACCCCCATTCCTTTCATACCTTCTCCATAAGTTACTGAAGTTCGGTTGCCCATTACCGTTGGCCTGCCCATCAGTTCCGCATTGGTTCTTTCCAAAAGCCGGTCATCCAACGGTAAAACGTGGTATTTTTCAGCCTCTTGCATAAACAAGGCCTGCATATCTTTCAGTTTGTCAGGATCTTGTGCTGACAAATCACTCGCAAGGCTGAAATCATCTCTGGTATTAAACAACTCCCATGTATCTTGCTGCAAGGTATTAGCCGGTTTTAATTTCCATGCCGGCCTGTGGATCGTACGGGCAAACCAGCCGTCCTGATAGACTCCTCTGTTGCCAAACATTTCAAAGTACTGTACCTTATGCTTCTCGATTGCTTTGGCATCATTAAACGTATAGGCAAGACTGGTGCCTTCAAGTGGATCTTGTTCGATGCCGTTAACCATTTTAGGTGCCGGGATCATTGCAAGTTCATAAACGGTTGGAGCAATATCAATGACATGACCAAATTGTGAACGCAATTCACCCTTAGCCTTGATACCTGCAGGCCATTGAATGATCATCCCGTTGCGTGTACCTCCAAAATCAGATGCAACCTGCTTGGTGTAGGAGAATGGTGAATTCAATGCGACTGCCCATCCCGCTGAAAAATGCGGATATGTACTTGGCCCGCCCCAATCATTATAATGTTTCATCATATCCGGAACTGTCTCAGGCACACCACTGAAGTAAGTCATTTCACTGTACATTCCGTTCATTTGCCCTTCTGCGCTTGCACCATTATCTCCTGCAATAAAAACAATGATCGTGTTATCGATTATCCCCAAATCTTTAAAGGCTGCAATGAGTCTTCCGGCTTCATAATCCGTTTGTTCGGCAAATCCGGCATACACTTCCATCTGGCGGGTAAACAATTTCTTTTCATCGGCCGAAAGTTTATCCCAGTCTTTAATATCTGAAGGTTTTGGTGCCAGTTTAGTTCCCGGGGGTACTATGCCAAGTTGAATCTGACGTTCTAATGTCAGCTCACGCAATTTATCCCAGCCCTGGTCAAATTTTCCTTTGTATTTCTCAGCCCAGGCTTTTGGAACATGATGCGGTGCATGTGTTGCTCCGGGTGCATAATACATAAAGAAAGGCTTATCAGGCGACAATGCCTGCTGGTACCGAACCCATGAAATAGCCTGGTTGGTCATATCCGTGGTAAAGTGATAATTCGGGTCTTCCGGTGTTTCTACCAGCGTACTTCCGTCATAAATCAAAGGAGCCCATTGGTTGGTTTCGCCGCCGATAAAGCCATAAAACTTTTCGAAGCCTGAATGTGTTGGCCAGCGGTCCATAGGACCTGAATTTGAAATTTCCCAGGGCGGGGTTTCATGGTATTTCCCAAAGGCAGCGGTATTGTATCCATTCTGACGGAGCACTTCAGCCATTGGAGTAATGGTTTGAGGCCTTACACCGGTATTGCCCGGAAAGGTTGTGGCTGCTTCGGCAATACAGCCCATATTGTTGCTGTGATGGTTATACCCGGTGAGCAAGGCCACTCGCGTGGGAGAGCATAGTGCGGTAGTGTGAAAACGGTTGTATTTTAAACCATTATCCGCAAGTTTGTCCATTGTTGGAGTAGTAATAGGTCCCCCAAAAGCTTCAGAAACTCCAAATCCCATGTCATCAATTAGAATAACCACTACATTGGGCGCACCTTTGGGAGCTGTTACATTAAACCGAGGTGGTGCTGTTGCATTACGAACGTCCAATTCCTTGTAAGTTTGCCTTGCTGGTTCCCTGATCGGCAGAAACGTACGATCCTGGGCGGCAAGATGAATTGTGAGTGCAATTGTAAAAAGTATGGACAACCATGTGGTTTTTATTGATATGTGTTTCATAGTTTTTTTTATTTAAGATTCGATGATAAAATTGTTTTTCTACCAATCACTGAGAAATTTGATGATAGCAAAAATATTAAAAATCCATTTTCAATCTGAAGAAAATCATGCTTAATATCTTCAAAAAATCTCATAAATTGCACTTGCAAATCCGGCAGGTGTATTTTACGCAATTCAACTGCCGGAAAACACATGTCACGAAAACACAAATCTTATGCAAGACGAAAATGCCTTTCAACGACGGTTGAATCTCTTTGACTCCACAGCCATCGTTGTGGGTTCGATGATCGGTTCCGGGATTTTCATTGTCAGCGCTGATATTGCCCGGATGGTCGGATCTCCGGGATGGC
>CAZKCK010000315.1:0-4200 GCA_964550695.1 uncultured Bacteroidales bacterium
GCATTTGGGTGAACTCACTACCCGGTGAAGGAAGTATGTTTAGTATTGCGTTGCCGAAAGCTGACCAGATTGGTGATTGATTTCAAATCACCTGTCTTGGTAGTTTCTGTTTGTTATAAACTGTCAATAAAAAAGCCCACCCTTTTAGGGCAGGCTCTATTGTAAAAATTGAAACGAAATGCTGTTAGGGCAAAATAGCGGCAACAAACATGCTCGCATTGTTATCCGTTACAATCAGATCGAGCGCATCCACGGCACCATCACCATTGATATCGGTAATGATATATCCGCTTGCAAATGCGCTGGCATCGTTGTCAAGATCAATAAAATCAAGGGCATCCACTGAACCATCACCATTGGCATCGCCTCCATAGAAACCAAAAACGCCTTCACCCAAATCTTTCTGGTTGTCGCCAAAAGCCTGTGAGGCTGTGGTGGTAAAGTCATACGAAATAGTTCCACCGGAGAAATCAACTGGCAAAGCAGTGGTTGTTTCGAGGTGGTTGCGGTGTTTTACCGTAATATAATAAGAACCTGAATGACTTGCAGGAATTGTACTGATGATGTTACCGCCGGTGCTCAGGTCAACAAGGCCGGAGGAGTATTCAAGAGTTGGGTAGGAAGCATTGTGATGAAGTTCAACGGTAACTTTATCTGCAATACCGGCTCCGTAATGTGGTCCCATTTCATCATAGGCCTGATTCATTGAACCTCCGCTGCTATACAAACCTTCGAGATAAACCTTCAGGTTGAGGGTTTTGCCTCCTGTTGATGCGGAAAGCACAATATCATCTATATCCCAGGTTGCTATACTCCACGAAATTCCATTCACGGCAAAGGCAAACTGGAATTTGTCGGAGCCAACATCAGCATTTGATATGGTAAGATTGATTGTTTCAGGATCAAGCATGCCGTTTGGAGTAACCGACCAAACGCTGTTCCATGATACACCGCCATCACTTGTTGTCCAAACCTCGCATTGCGCTAGTGAATTTGAAGAATGGATTCTTTGTTTAAAAGTGAGGCTTAGCTCTGTGAGCCCAACAGTATTAAATAATGGTGATACCATGTAAACCCTGCCATCGTAATAAGGATCATAAGGCACAAAACTGAGTTCGGGTGATGTGCCTCCAGCAGCGTTGGTATTGTTCGAAATCCAATTTAGCGAATTGCTAATTCCTTGAAGCTGCCAGCATTGCGGAGTTTTACCAACCAACTGAGTTGAAAAATCTTCGGAATAGGGCAGGGCAGTGGCGGCACAGGGTACGAAAAAGCTGAAAGGCCCGGCCCACGCACTTACCGAACCCGTTCCACAAACACCCTGAACATAATAGTTATAGGTATAGCCTGATGTTAAGCCAGTTAAAGGATATGGATTCTGAGTAATGCCAGCAATCAGGGTTCCATTTCCGGGTGTAAAATACCCTTGCCCCCATTCAATATTCCAGGAGCTTGCATTTGAGTTCCAGGACAAATCGGCTGAGGTTTCGGTAATGTTTACAGCACTGAGCACGCTTGGGCTAAGGCAGGTATTGCAGTTGAGCGAAAGCTGGTAGCGTGAAAGTGAATCACAGATTACGTTTCCATTGAAGCTTGGAGTAAGTTTGATGTAGTAGGTTCCGGCGGTAAGCCGTGTATGGATGGGTTGTTGCCACCAGGGATAGAAATAATCGGAAGCAATAAATTCATTTAACGTACAAGAGGCAGTCTTTATGCCGAGAAAACAAGGAAATTCCACTTTGGCCGTAAGACTTACATCACAAGTCTCAGTTAGGGTAAACTCATACCAATCAACATCACGGTTCTGGTATAATAGCCAGGCTGAGCCACAAATGGTATCTCCATTGTTGATCGCCTCAAATGAAGGAATGGCCAAATTACAACCGTTGTTGGTACTGTCACCGCAAAGTTCTGCTTCAGCTATTGCATTTGTATGACACTCAAAGTAATGCGTACGGAACGTTTTTTTAACCCAGGCGCTTACATCATCCGCTGAGCAATAGGTGCGCACATAAAAATCATATTCTTCACCAGTTATCAATCCGGTTAACAGCATGGTGGGTGATGAGTTGATGTGGATGGGTGTGGCATATAAGTGGTCGAAACCAACGGAACCCCACACCAATTCCCACTCAAGATTGCCTGAGAGCGTAGAGGGAGTCCAGGAAAGTTCGGCTGAGGTTGTAGTTAGGCTGGTGTTTGAAACCGATAAATTGGTTGGAGGGAAGCACGTATAGATGCTAACTTGCAGTGGACCAATGGTTGTTGACTCTTCTGTTGCATACTGAGCAGACACCTCATAGCTATACACTCCTTTTGCCAGTTCAGTATCATCATAAAAAAGATCTGGGATATTATCGGCAATTTTTACGTTATCGCGGTAAACATTGTACCCGGTTGGTATTGCTGATGTACCTACTGGCAAAGTACCTTGTTTTGAACCAAGCATGGCGCAATCAACAATCGAGGCTGATGAAGAGGGGCTTAAAAGAATCTCAGGAATAGTTGATTCTGGTAGCAATGGGTATAAAACTTTAGGTTGTAAAACGTCTTGAACCAAGGGCAGGAGGGTAGTAGGCGTCATGGTTGCGTCACCAGACACGAAACCCTGGAGGCTCCAGTTATAGTCGAAGTTCCATGAGTTTTTTACGGAAAACCAGCCATATCCATTGTTTAGCATATCACCCTTACCTGCTATTGCCGGGCCGGGAGACAGTCCAATTGGAAAACCGGATGTTTCGTTTACCTCATACCCAAACCAAAAATCCTGAGCACCATCAATTAATATGGGCGATGTAAGGGTAATCTCGTTCCAGGCATTAACATTCACTTTGGTAAGCAATTGCGAATGTAAAAGGGTTTCCGCATTTGGCCCGCTCCATACTTTTAAAGTGTAAATTGAAATTGATTCAGGAACGTAGAACCTGATTTTTTTCAGGTACATGCCATCATAAGATGTGATATCGGCAACAGGCCATCTGGAAGCAACTTCAAAAATGGTAGGATTTGCGTAGCCAAGCCCACCATAATTATTCCCGTTATCCCAGTGGATCCATTGTTCGGGCGTTGTGCCTGGCTCTTGCCAGGTCAAATGTACAGTGTTAAGTGCGGGCCCAGATACACTCGCTTTTAAGTCAACAGGTGGGGCAAGGTTTAAGCTTAAGCAGAAATTCAGGGTTGTTGTTTCGCCACCAATAATTGTAACAGGAGAGATGGTTTGGCTTGTACCTCCGTTGTTGGCACTTATGTTATAATAGGTTCCGCCAGGAAGCACCAAGCTGTAATATCCTAAAGCATTTGTAGTTGCGGTATAAACACCGTTCGTAACAGTGGCTCCGGCAATCGGGAGTGTACAATCGGGAACTTCGGTTACAAAGCCTTCCAGCACGCCAAATCCAGCACCTAATTCAAATTGTATTTGAGCTATACTATACTCATAGGATTGGTTTGCAGGAGGGGGTGCGTTTGGGTCTGGGTTGGTAACATCATCATAAAACAGCAATCCCCTTCCTGGCCCAATATTGAAAGAACCCCATTGGGCCGTACAATTATAATTGGTTGTGTTTTCATCAATGGCTACAACTATGTTATCACCAGAATAATAAAATGGTGTTTGCAGTACGAGTTCGAGCCAGGTTCCTTCAACAGGGTCAGGAATTATTCCTGAAAAAACCTGAGATAAGGAGGAAACGGGGACCCAATCATTATCGCTGGCGAATTCTGTTTTGGTGGTATTGCCCAGGTAAACGGTCCAGTCATTCCAGGTTGAATATGCGATGGTACCAGCATAGAAAAAACGGATCTTGCTTATATACCCTGCGCCTCCCCCGCCTGCAAGTATTTCACTACCAAGATATAGCTGCTGACTATAATTATAGCCATAACAGGTATTGATGGGGAAGTTCTCAGAAGTTTCGATACCACTGCCTATTTGTACCGTTGTGGTGACACTTAAAACTTTTTCATAAGCGCCCATATCGATGGTTTCTGCTACTCTGGGGTTACCATCAAGATCAAGTACCTGATTGTTAAATGAATCATCACCTGCATTTATGCATGGGCTTCCGTCTTGAAGCCTGAAATTGTTAGTGGCCGCATTTATAAAACCCGGATCTGAAGCAATGTTCCCTATACCATCAGGCAAAGGATCCGAACAGCAATTGCTATACGCGTTTCCGTCATAGTTGGAGATATTGCTAT
>CAZKCK010000316.1:0-4197 GCA_964550695.1 uncultured Bacteroidales bacterium
GAAATAATTTCCATCCGGAAGGTTGGTAAATTCAAATTCCCCGTTCATGTTTGCCCTGGTATAGGCTTTAATGACCCCATTCAGGACTATTTCGGCCCGCTGGTAAGGGTTTCCGTCAAGAGTAATGGTGCCGGAAACGGAACCTGTGGGCAATGGGTCGCTAGCGGTTCGGACCGGCCAGACGTGCCAGTCGGCTGTTTTTGCATACTGCAACGCATTCCCTCCACCCATCATCCCTTCCCTGAGCACAACAATCCAGGCCTGATTCGTTGCGTCGGCGCGGGTGGTGGAAGTCCAGTAATAATATTCTAAATTGAACCCTCCGGTATTCGTGAAGGGGAACTTCTCAGGAATAACCGGGTCCTTTTGGCTGAAGTCGATCAGGCTGGTCATCTCATTGCGATTGGGCATCCGCCAGTCGTTAAATCCCAGGTAGTTCTGTGAATTCAGCAGGGCGATGTACTCCAGGGCATATTGCCAGTTCACGCAACCGTCAACCCACTGATTGGTGTCGAATTCAGGGTTCCTGGTGACCATCAGGTTGGCATCCTTTGTCCACATCAGGCCAGTAAGGCGGTCGGTGACTGTTTGATTATTGTTATCCACCAGTCGAGGGGATGGCCAGGGTTCACCCGCTTTCATTCCACCATCATCACCGGGTCTGAAGTTATATCGCTGGCCTGTGACCGGTAATTCAATAAATCCAGGGCTTCCGGATGACCTTACGGGGAGGAGGTAATATTTGTAGTCAGCCGACGCACGTTTGGCAAAAAACTCGGTTTCTCCAGCCACATTGATAATATTGGAATGGAGATAAAATTCGGTCATGAAAAAACCGATCGCCGAATTTCTGTATTTTTCAACAGTAGTGGATGTCCAATACAGAGGTTTGATATTTAAGAACGGGTGGCCTTGTGGAAGGACCGTATCGGGCCTGCCAAGATTGGCAAAGGAACGCATCTCCACCACATTGGGTGCCCGCCAGTCGTTATAGCCAAGATAATTTTCGTTATTAAGCAATTGGATATAATCCATAGCGGTTTGCCAGTTGATGTCCCCATCTCCCGGTATGCGGTCCAGGTCGAAGGAAGGGTTCCTTGTCTTCATCAAGTTTCCGTCGGTTACCCACATCAGCCCTGAGAGTTGGTCGGTAGCGGAGCCGTTGCCGTGATTGATGAATCGGTTGGCGGGGATGGTTACGCCTGTTTGTAAATCACCGTCATCGCCGGGGTAGAAGCTTGTAGTCTGGCCGGTGGCAGGGAGTTGGATGGTGCCTTGCTGGGCAAATGAAAAGTGAAAGACGAAAAGTGAAAAGTGTAAAATGAGGAGGTGTTGTTTCATGGCTTTTGTTTAAAAACATAAATGGATAATCGGATTTTTACGCATTCAATTTATCTGTTTGGGATTATTTTATTAAAACTATTTTCCGCGTAAATAATTGATTTGCTGCAGTAATCCTGCAGAGGTACACCCCCGCCGGTAAATAGCCAATATCAAGTTCCATCGTCTCGGTCCCTGATCTTTGGTCGCGTAAAACTACAACCACACGACTTCGCGTATCAACCAACTCAACACTTTCAATTTTGAACTTTGAACTTTGAACTTTGAACCGCCCACGGGTGGGATTCGGGTATAGTACAATCGCCGACAGCGCATGATCACTTATACCAAAAGGCAACACCGGGGAATATATTACGAGTGCCTTGGATGGATCATCGCTTGCATCAAAAATATCTAACTGCCCGACTTCATCAGCTGTAGCATGCGACCACTCGTTATTCTGCGCCCAAATGGTATCCATCAGGGTTGCAGGGGTTTCAATATAAAGATCAAAGCCATCGTTGTTGTTCATTACATTATTGCCAGTTCCGGATTCATCTGATTTTCCCATTCTTACAATACCTCTTGAACGAATACCATGCCCGCCATTCTTTGTAATCAGGTTATAATTCAGAAGTACTGAACTGGTGTCATATTCAGGATAGAGGTCAGCCACCAATCCGTCAGCCACACAATGCTCCACCCGGTTGGAGTCGAAACGGGCTGAAGCCGTGCTGAAGTATACGCCTGTATGAGACTCTTCAAAAGTGTTTTCTACTATTTCCCCGGCTGCAACAGCCCTTATGTATGCTCCATATGAACCTCCTGAAATCCGGTTGCCCTTCATCCCGGGAAATGAAACCGAAAAAACCTGCACCCCACAAACTGCTGAAGAATCATTTTCAAATGAAATTCCTGTCGGAGCGACATACGGAAGTGTGATGATATTGTTTTCGATATATCCACCGGAAGTTGAAGTAATCCTGATTCCGCCGGATTGTCCGTCAGTGTGGATGGTATTCTCACGGATTGTCACGCCAGCTGATTTTGCCTGTAAATCAATACCGCCGCTCGGAAACTCATTGGATGCCACCTCAGCATTGCTGATCGCTGTATAAGTTAGCGATAGTCGTCCGTTTGATACTTTGTTATTCAGGAATCGGAATCCCTGGCTGGACACTGAGGACATCTCCACCCCTTCACCTATGTTGTTATCGGTTATATAATCAAGGCAGGTGGCTATAGAAAGCAGGACCAAACTATCCTGAATCTGATTATTGTAAATTTGAAGTGTATCTTTCTTCGAGACTGTTGACACTGTGAAATTCCCGCTGACATGATTCCCTATGAAAAAAACCTCTCCATCTCTCAAACTAACACTGAAGAATGAAAAATCACTTCCAACGATACAATTTTCCACCCTGATATCTGCCAGGCATAATGATGTATAAAGATGAATACTATCATCTACCAGGTTGTTGATAAAAGTCAGCCGCACCGTTGAATCAAGTTTGGATATCTCATTTTTGAATGCCTGAAGCCGGCAATCGTGGACGGAGAGGGGCGCAACAGCAAGGTTTGTATTACTCATCAGCACATTACTGCAGGTCAACTGACTGATGCTCACTGTAGATGTATCGAGGGTATGCGAAAGGATAAAGATCCCTTCAACCAATGTAGAGTTGCGATGCTTGCCCTGAATGGAGATGTTGTGATTGATCATGAGGGTGTCTTCCGGGTATGTTCCTTCAGCAACTGAGATATGATATCCCTGCTGGACAGATGATAATCCTTCATTAATGGTATTGAACGGATGAGCAGATGAACCATCTTCAATGCCGGTGTTGTTGGAGGCGTCGACGTAGATCACCTGCTGCGCCAGTGAATAATGAGCGGCGAGCAGTGAACAGAGGATGAGGATTGATTTTTTCATGACTTGGTTTTTTTACCACATTAGGAGGGCACATAGGTTTCACATAGAGTACTTTGTGTTTTTCTATTTTGTTTTATCCCGCTAAGGCGGTAAAAGTTGTGTTTGTGTAATTCATCATCAAAGCTTAATTAATTTCTTAACTATCAATTTAGCATCAATGTTAATACACACACAATACAACCCAGCCGGAAGGGCTGATGCATCAAATTCAACCTTATGTGTTCCCTTTTCCTTGTAGCCATTAAAAAGCACCTCTATCTCTTTTCCCCTAACATCAAATATTACTAACTTTTGATGGCCATCTGAAGCTAAACTCCATTCAATGATTGTACTACCCATAAAAGGATTTGGATAACAATTCAAAATCACCCCATCACTTACGGGGTTTATTTCATCTGCTCCGGTGATCTGAGCCAAAGAGGTTTTCCACACGGAAGTTCCGTCGGTTCCGGCAAAGACATCACCGTTATGGAGGAGAAGAGCGTTCACCCTTTGTTCACCAAGGCCGGAATTGACATAACTCCAGGAAGCTCCTCCATCGTCTGAATATCTCACCCCGGATGCTTTGGTTCCTGCGATAATCTGTGGGTATAATACACAAACGGACAAAAGGTTTTCAAACGCCAGATGCTGTTCCCAGGTATTCCCATTGTCATCCGATATATACAATCCTTTATACTCACAAGCTGCAAAAACTTTCCCGTTGTCTGTTGCCATTGACCGGATATGATGGGAGTTGACCGAAGTCTGAATCCACGATCCGCCATCATTGTCGGAGTAATAAACACCACTCCCGTCAGTACCGGCATAGATCCTGGAACCAGTGACAAGCAGTGAAAGCACCGACTTGTTATTCAGGGAAGTTTGTGTCCAGGTTGCACCATAGTCGGTTGAGTAAAACACCCCTTGTCCATAAGTGCCGGCGAAAAAAACCTGACCTTTTT
>CAZKCK010000317.1:0-4176 GCA_964550695.1 uncultured Bacteroidales bacterium
GGGCTTGGTAAGATCGGCCTTGTTGTTCGACCATATCCCTCCCTTTTGACCATACGCGTCAGGCGTTAGCTGAAGTTCATTCGAAGGGAGCACGGTGGCATTGCCTATCAGTGCGAAACTACCTGGGGTACAAGTTCCTTGAGCTGTGGTATGCTCAAAAAACATCAATATGCTTCCCGCGCATAAGAGGAAAGCATAAAGAAAGCTTTTGAATGTTGAGGGTTTTTTCATGATTATTTAGTTATAGCAGAGTTGTATGTGAGTTGTTTGTTAAGATTTAGTGCATAATTATTACCATTCCATAATTCATCTTCGTGTTAGCATAGCTAATAAGATGAATTAAATGCATGGCATAGTTTCAGGATTTGAGGTATTTATAAATCCAGCCTGCCAGCATGGCTCCCACAACAGGGATCAATACAAAGAGCCAGAGCTGGGCCAGTGCCCAGTCGCCCACAAAAATGGCCTGGCTGATGCTTCGGGCAGGATTTACCGAAGTGTTGGTTACGGGGATGCTGATCAGGTGAATCAGGGTCAGCGCCAGCCCGATGGCCATACCGGCAAAGCCTTTGGGCGCCTTCTCGTCGGTGGCACCCAGGATGATGAGCAAAAACATAAAAGTCATGACCAGTTCGGTCACAATGGCTGCCAGCAGGCTGTAGTTGCCGGGCGAGTGTTCGCCATAGCCATTCGCCGCAAAATTGCCTGGCTCACTGCCATTCCCGGTAACGATCAGGTACAAAACCGCAGCGGCTGCAATGCCGCCCAATACCTGCGAAACCACATAGGGAAGAATCTCTATGGCGCTGAACCGGCCACCCATCCATAATCCGATGGTAACGGCAGGATTGAGGTGTGCTCCCGAGATATGCCCCAGCGAATAGGCCATGGTAAGTACAGTTAATCCGAATGCCATCGATACGCCTACGAAGCCGATGCCCACATCGGGAAAACCCGCGGCAAGTACAGCGCTTCCGCAACCGCCCAGCACGAGCCAAAATGTTCCGATAAATTCCGCTAAATATTTCTTCATGTTTGATGATGGTTAGTTTCCTGTTCGTTTGGCATTTCGTTAACGCCCCCCGAACGATTCTTTTTGAGTAGTGTTTTTTTCATTGGTGAAAGGCCTCCACCAACGATAAAATATATTTTGACAAAAGTAAAAGTGAACAAATGCTTTTCAATGCCTATAAGGTTAGCAAAAGGTTAGCAAAAACTAACAATTTTAGCTTCACATAGTGTGAAGCTCAAGCTGAAAAGCAAAAAAAATGGTTACGGAAGCGGTTTTCACCCCATGGGCCAGGTTCAACGGCTCTATGGCATTTGAATATAATCTATTCTTACCTTATTAATACAGGCAGAGGTAGGATTGCAAATTTGTATCGTTTTCAATCTGGAGTTTTTTGCGGATCCGGCTACGGGTAACCTTAATGCTTTCAGCACTTTGATAAAGGATAGAGGCCATATCTTTTGTATTCATTCCCAACCGCACAAGGATGCAATGCCTTAGCTCTCCGGGGGTAATTCCCGGGAAGCTATCAAGGATATTCTTACTAAATTCAGGGTGAACATTTTGGAATGCCATTTCAAAATGACCCCAATTGGTTTCCTTCGTTTTTTGGTTAATGTCATCCAACATTTCATTAATAAATTGCAGATTCTCAGCTTTATCCTCAATATGGCTTAACTGCTGGAGTTTTTTCGCTATTTCAATGTACCCCTGATTATGACGGGTAAGCAAGGCTGTTTTCTCGACGAGCTCAAGGTTTTTAGCAACCAATTGCTTTAAATGCATTTCAACATATTGTATGGCCGCATGGGTGCGGGCTGCCAGTTCTACGCAGTCAACCGGCTTACGCAGATAATCATGGGCTCCGGCGGTTAGTGCAATGTTTAAATCCTGCGTTGAAAGCATAACGCCGGTAACAATAATTACCGGGATGTTGGTAGTTTTCGGGTTGGCTTTTAATTGATTTACCATGTCAATCCCTGTCATGCCGGGCATATCCCAATCCGAAACAATCAGGTCAATCCTTAAATTATTTGCCAATTCCAACGCGGCCTTTCCACTGGTAGCCTGGTACAAAATGTATTCGGGGTGCAGCTCTTCAAAGCAGTTGGTAAGGGTTTGGATGTTTTCGGCTATATCATCCACCAACAGTATTTTATAGCGTTTAAGCATGGCAAATCATTATTAAATTACGATAGCTGGTTTCATTGCAATCAGAAAGGGCTTTTAAAAGGGCCTGTTTCCAGACAGATAAGTTGGGTGTATTCTCCTGGATTGGGTTTACGGTACTTTTAACATCGGTTAATTGGTAAACACTTATACTCTCAAGCTTCCGGCAAAATGGCCGCAGGTAGTTTTTCTCCTCTGTTGAAAGGACAATATTCGCGTTTTTGGGAGCTTCGATTACAATGCTGTCTTTTATCATTGTTTCGGCCGGGCCTGGCGCAAACAAGGGCAAAGTAAACCAAAATGTAGTGCCTTTACCTTTGGCAGAAATTACCTCAATTTGCCCCCCGTGTATTTCGATGGCCATCTTACAGAATGCAAGCCCAATGCCGGTTGAGGCGGAGAATCCGGCATTGCGGGGGATTTCCTGTGTAAACCTTTCAAAAACATAGGGTAAGTACTCGGGTGAAATGCCTTCACCCTCATCGCTTATGCTGATTTTTATTGCCGAACCTGCAAAATCTTCAGCAAACACTTGTATCTGTTTGCCAGATTCTGAAAACTTGATGGCATTAATGAATAAATTTACAAAAACACGTTTAATAAGCTCTGCGTCAACCCTTACCTGATAATCGGACTGGAACTTAAGAGTCAATGAAATGCTTTTTTGGTTGGCCAGGAAAAGGACTTCTTTTGCCGCATCCTGTATCATCTGTCCAATGCAGGTATTAGTTAACGACAGCTTTAGCATTTGATTTTCGTGCTTGCTTAGATCCAAAAGGCTCGATACAATGTTGAGCATACGCAGCCCAGAATGTTTAAATGCTTCAGCTTCAAGTTTGCTGAGCTGTTCAATGTTTGCATGTACAATGGTGTTTAATGGATTTTTGAGGTCATGTACAAGAAATGAGTTCATCGAATCTTTGTATTTGGCAAATTCAACCAATTGCTTGTTTTTTATATTCAACTCATCGGCTTTGGCGGATATTTCGTTGTTTTTCAGGGCAAGCAGCCGGTTTATCTTTTTGATTTTCCGACGGTTTAAAATTACAAATATGATAAAGCCCATCAGAAGGAATGCAAAAATGAAGGCAGAAATCATGATGGTCCGCTGCAGCGAAATCGTTTTTGACTGAATCAGGTTCCTTTGTTCAAGCAATAAGTTGTCGCTCAGGGCTTGTTCGGTATTGAACTTCACTTTTAACGAATCCAGGGCTGTACTCTGTTCTTCGCGGGATAAAGAATCTTTTAAAAAGATATATTTTTTATAAAACCCCACTGATTGCTGATAGTTCATCAAACCGTTGTTGGCCACGATTATAGCCTGATAAGTAGCTAATAAGTCGGTATGTGCCTTTGATCTGACAAAAACAGGAAGAGCTTTCTGAAAAAGCTGTAATGCAGAAGCATACTCTTTTAATGAGTTATAGTCCCCACCCAGCCCAACTTGTTGTTTTGCAATGATAACCGGATCATTTAAGGTTTCGGCAATAGCCAGTGCCTGTTTGTGATAAATCAGTGCTTTGCCCCATTCATTTAAATTATTGTAAACATTACCTATATTATTATAAACTGCAAGCAATAAATTTTTGTTGTTTGATTTTTCAAGCAATTTTAATACTTCCTGAAATTGCGTGAGTGCTTTGGTATGCATGTTTTGCGATTTGTACAAAATACCCAATGCATTCATAGCAATTCCGGCTGATTGAAAATCGTTATTTTCCAATGCAAGTTGCTTGCTCGTTTGATACCATTTTTCTGCAGAAATATAATCTTGGGATTCTGCATATACTCTTCCAATTTTAAACAGGAGCGCTGGAATCGGTTTTTTTGAATCTACTTTTTCGTAGTTAGCTTTAGCCCGGAGCAGGAATGTAAGGGAGGTTTTAAGCTCGCCACGGTGCAAGTGGATCATCCCGATATTTTCGTTGAGCATGCCAACTTTGTTGTAATTCTTTAGTTTGCTGTACAAAGTCAGGGCCTGTTTAAAAACGATTAAG
>CAZKCK010000318.1:0-4170 GCA_964550695.1 uncultured Bacteroidales bacterium
AAAAAATCGACACCGGTCTGCAGCATTCTGTAAATGAATATCCAAACAAATAAAGCAGCCCCTATGGCCAGCAGAATTTTTGAGTTTTTGTGCATACAATCACCTATTTAACAAAATATGTATAGATGTAATAAAATCCGGCCAGTATAAAGAGTACAGACACAACACGCCGGAACCAGAACTCGAAAATCTTAATCCGGTTATACAGCACCCCTACCCCACCAATGGCATTGGCAATCAGCCAGGCAAAAAGGATTACAGGCAGGCCGGTAGCTATGGCAAATACCAAAGGCAGGTACAAGCCTGAAGCACTGGAAACAGTCATGGGAATGAGCATACCAAAATACAAAACACCACTGTACGGGCAAAACGCCAGGGCAAAAACAATCCCAAGCAAAAGTGCTGACAATGATGAACCTGCCTTACCTTTCATCCTGATTTTGTCAGTCAGTGTATTAAAAGCAGGGAAGTTTATTTTGATCAAATCCAGCATCAGGATACCGATGATAATTAACAAAGGTCCCAGCAATTTTTCTCCCCATTTATTAAACAGACTGGCTACCTGAAACTTACTGGCTCCAAAATACAAAAGCATACCCAAGGTAGTGTATGAAATTGCACGTCCGGCGGTATAAATCAATCCATTTAAAAACACTTTCCGCTTGTTTTCGATATCACGGCTGATAAAGCCTATGGCTGTGATATTTGTAGCCAGCGGGCAAGGGCTGAGGGCCGTCATTATACCAAGTATAAATGCTGACAAAAACGGCAGATCTGTATTATCGAGTATTTGCTGAAGAAACTGCATACCAGCTATTTTAGTTGTTTATCGATGGTCTCTGTAAGGATTTTACGAAATTTTGGTGCTTCATTCCGGGCATATGCAAATGCATCCTCGGTAAGATCCGTTTTTTTACCTTTATCATTTACCAGAATGAGGGAAGAGCCCCACACATCATATTTTTTAACAAGCTCTTCGTTTTTACTATCTTCAATATCAATGATTAAAAACTTAACGCTTGAATTAGCAAGGTTCGCCTTATAGGCTGTGTTCAGCAGGTCTTTGGTTTCCTTCTCAATGGCCAGACAGGTCGGGCATCTGTTCTTACTATGGAAATAGTACACATTGAGTTTGGTTTTTTGTTTGGCATTGCTCTGTGCGTAACCCAGTCCGGGTAAAATGACAGCCAGAATTCCGATAAATAATAGTATTTTTTTCATAATAAACTTATTTTGAGGTTAATAATTCAGTCAATTCTGATTTGGAGGGTAATCGGCCGCTCATGATAACTTTCCCATCGATTACCAATCCGGGAGTACGCATTATACCATATGACATGATTTTAACAATGTCTTCTTCTTTGGTAACATCTGCATCCAAACCGATTTCGGCAACCACCGATTTGGTAAGTTTTTCTAAGTCTTTGCATTTGGCACATCCGGTGCCTAAAACGATGATTTGTTTACGCATGATTTTTTGATAATTATGGTTTATGAATTACAAGCTTGTATGGTCTGATGACTGAATAACATTGAGAGCAATTGCTCTGCCTGCATCCAGTTCTCACGGTTGATACAATATTTGATTTTCGGAGGATTCAGCTCACCCTGAATCAGACCCGCATTTTTAAGTTCAGCAAGGTGTTGCGATAAGGTGCTGCGGGCAATGGGCAGTTCTTCGCACAAATCACCACTGTAGCAGCAGTTTTGTCCGGCAAGTATTTCGAGAATCTGAATACGTACAGGATGGCTGAGTGCTTTTGCAAATCGGGCAGTATTTATTTGTATATCAGAATATTTTGATTTCATTTCGTATTTCGTAGTTTTACGAAACAAAAGTATGAATTATTTTAATATTTACAAACAGTCAAAAAAAAACAAATTTCTTCAGCGGTTTTACAAAAACCGAAATTCAACTTTCCAACACAAATTTCCAATGTTTTATCCTGATTCATTTTCAATGGATTAAGAAATTACATTTATTCTTAAGCATTGTATATCAAATACTTTGCAATACACATCTTCATCAAATGCTTCTGATTTTTATTAATTTTCATGAACGGATTTTTGTACTTTTGGTTTTTTAAACCCATCGCTATGGCACTGCTAAATTCTGTACTTTCATGGCTCATGAAAAAGCGAATCCACCAGATCGACCTTTTCATGAAATATCCACATGATGTTCAGAATGAATGTTTTAAAAAATTGATTTCATCAGCCAAAGATACAGAATGGGGGAAAAAATACGATTTCAGATCAATAACCAGTTATGAAGAATTTAAGAATCGAGTGCCGGTTAGTGAATACGATGCACTAAAGCCCTACATTGACCGGGTGAGGGCCGGGGAACAAAACATACTCTGGAATTCTGAAATAAAATGGTTTGCCAAATCATCAGGAACCACTAGCGATAAAAGTAAATTTATACCTGTAAGTTATGAATCGCTTGAAGAATGCCATTTTAAAGCCGGAAAGGACCTGCTCTCGATTTATTGCAACAACCATCCTGATTCCAATATTTTTGAAGGCAAGGCTCTTGCCATGGGAGGCTCACATTCGTTCAGGGAAGTAAACAACGAGTTGTATTATGATGGCGACCTTTCGGCCATTTTGATACAGAACCTGCCATTCTGGGCTGAATTTCTACGAACACCCCAGCTTTCAATCGCCCTGATGGATGAATGGGAAAGCAAAATTGACATGATGGCAAGGGCAACATCAGTTGAAAATGTAACCAATATTGCAGGCGTTCCGAGTTGGACCCTGCTGCTGATGAAGCATATACTGATGATTACCGGCAAAGATGATATCAGTGAAGTCTGGCCCAACCTTGAAGTGTTTTTTCATGGTGGTGTAAGCTTTAATCCTTACCGCAGGCAATTCAGGGATCTGATTTCTTCAAATAACATGAACTACATGGAAACCTACAATGCATCGGAAGGTTTTTTCGGAATACAAGACATGACAGATTCTGATTCAATGCTGCTGATGCTGGACTACGGAATATTTTATGAATTTGCTGAAATTGATGCTGATGGTTCTGATACCTCAAATATTCTTCCGCTTGATCAGGTAAAAACGGGCGTAAACTATGCTGTAATTATTTCAACAAACGGGGGCTTATGGCGTTACCTGATTGGTGACACCATTACATTTACAGGCTTAAACCCATACAGAATAAAAATTACCGGACGTACCCGACATTTCATCAATGCCTTTGGAGAAGAACTGATTGTTGACAATGCTGAAAAAGCGCTTGTAACTGCCAGTAACCGTTGTGAAGCAATCGTAGCAGAATATACAGGTGCTCCCGTCTATTTTATTGAAGGCAAGAACGGAGCCCATGAATGGCTTATGGAATTTGAAAAACAACCAGCTAATCTTGAATACTTTACAGAGATTTTTGACAATGCACTTAAAGCTTTGAATTCAGATTATGAAGCTAAACGCTATCATAACATGATCCTAGGGTTGCCTATCATCACCGCTGTACCTGCCGGTACTTTTTACAACTGGTTAAAATTGAAAGGAAAACTTGGCGGACAGAATAAAGTACCACGCTTATTCAACTCACGTGAGTACATTGACGAAATCAAAGCAATGACTATGGAAACATAGAATTGTGAATTATGAATTATGAATTAAAAATTAAAAATTAAAAATTACTATCATGCATATCGCAATAGCCGGAAATATCGGATCAGGCAAAACCACACTTACCACCCTGTTGTCAAAACGATTTGGCTGGGAACCTCATTATGAAGACGTTGACACCAACCCCTATCTGCATAGTTTTTATGATGATATGCAACGATGGTCATTCAATCTTCAGGTTTATTTTCTGAACAGCAGGTTCAGGCAGGTTATAGATATCCGCAAAGGCGACAAAACAGTCATTCAGGATCGTACCATTTATGAAGATGCATATATCTTCGCGCCCAATCTTCATGATATGAATCTGATGGATACACGTGATTTTGACAATTATTCACAGTTGTTCAGCCTGATGGAATCTTTTATTAATCCACCTGATTTATTGATTTATCTGAGATCAACAGTTCCCACACTTGTAAAAAACATACAAAAGAGGGGGCGTGCGTATGAAGAATCAATCAGACTCGATTACCTGAAGCGCCTGAACGAACGTTATGAAGCCTGGATCAGCAAATA
>CAZKCK010000319.1:0-4165 GCA_964550695.1 uncultured Bacteroidales bacterium
TCCTTATGTTTGCTTCAAATCAATAACCATGGAATCAATTACCGACTGTTTGGTTTGCGGTGATGAAGTAATTTACACCGAACAATCTCACGATGAAAAGTGCTATTACTGTGGAAATTCACAAATCACTCAGGCTGTGTGTGTCAGCGGGCATTTTGTATGTGATTCATGTCATATTCTTCCGGCCATTGACATCATTATGGAGTATTGCGCCACTACATCGCAGACAGATCCTGTTGATATTGCCCTGAATATTATGAACCACCAGTCAGTTAAGATGCACGGACCTGAACACCATATGCTGGTGCCGGCAGCGCTTATAGCTGCCTGGTGTAATTTTACAGGAAGGTCTGTTGAAAAGCGTGAAAAGCTCGCAGTTGCACAGGAACGGTCATTAAAAGTACCCGGAGGTTTTTGCGGTTTTAACGGTGCCTGTGGTGCAGCTATCGGTACAGGAATTTTTGTAAGTATTATCACCGGATCCACACCTTTGTCAGGGCGCGAATGGCAACTGAGCAATCTGGCTACGGCACGCAGCCTCGACCGTATTGCACGCTCAGGCGGCCCGCGTTGCTGCAAACGCGATGTGTTTATTGCCCTGCAGACAGCCCGCGAATTTCTTGATGAAATGTTGCAGATCAAGTTACCTGCTAGTTCAGAAATTGTTTGCCATTTCGACCATTTTAATCAGGAATGCACGCTTGAGGATTGTATGTTCTTTAAACCAAAGTCGAAGCATGTAAAGGCTGCCGCCCTGTAATTGATTTGAATCCCAATCAAAAATTATATTTAATCATGAAATCATTATTCATCAGGCATTGTGCTGTTTTATTTACACTGCTGATAGTACCGGTATTGTTCAGCAATGCGCAGGAGAAACATAAGTATTATGAACCCACAGATCCATTGGTAAAACAAAAGCTGAACAAGTGGCAGGACATGAAATTCGGTCTGCTGATGCACTGGGGTCCTTACAGCCAATGGGGCATTGTGGAGTCATGGAGCATCTGTGCCGAAGACGAAGACTGGTGCCGCCGTAGCAACCCCGATTACACTGCTTATAAAAAAGAATATGAAGCATTGGGAAAAACCTTCAATCCGGTGCGGTTTAATCCCGAAAAATGGGCGAAGGCTGCTGCTAAAGCCGGCATGAAATATCTGGTATTTACCACCAAGCATCACGATGGCTTTTGTATGTTTGATACAAAACTTACCGATTATAAGGTTACGGCCGGTTGGTGCCCGTTTCATGTACAACCCAAGGCCGATATTGCCAAGGAATTGTTTAATGCCTTCAGAAAAGAAGGCTTGTGGGCCGGAGCATATTTTTCGAAACCCGACTGGCACTGCCCTGATTACTGGTGGCCAAATTTTGCAACTCCCGACCGCAATGTAAATTATGATGTAAAACGTTATCCTGACCGTTGGGAGAAGTATGTTAAATTTACGCACGGGCAGATTGAAGAACTGGTCAGGGATTATGGCCCGCTCGATATTCTGTGGTTTGACGGAGGCTGGGTACAGAAAATGACGGATGATAAAGCAAAGGAATTGCAATGCAACAACACAGGTGCATTCCAGCATTTTCAGAATCAGGATATACGAATGGATGAAATCAGTGCAATGGCACGGAAATACCAACCCGGTATCATTGTGGTCGACAGAGCCGTTGAAGGGCCGAATCAGAATTATCTTACACCTGAAAATACAGTCCCGGAGCAATACCTGAATTATCCGTGGGAGTCATGCATTATTGCCGGAGGTGGCTGGTCATGGGTTCCCGGTGCCAACTATATGAGCGGCCGCAAAGCCATACATACCCTGATTGATGTGGTTGCAAAGGGAGGAAATCTGTTACTGAATATTGCACCCGGCCCTGATGGGGATTGGGATCCCGCAGCTTATACACTGCTGGGTGAAATTGGCGACTGGCTTGCGATAAACGGTGAAGCCATCTATAATACCAAAGCCATAAAACCGTATAAGGAAGGTAAGTGTGGATTTACGCAGGGCAAAGACGGAACAATGTATGCCATTTATATGGCCGGTGAGGATGAAACACAACTTCCGTCCAAGATTATGCTGTATGAATACTTTCCCAAACCTGATGCAGTCATTACACTTTCCGGTTCAAATACCCCGCTGAAATTCAAAGTCAGCGGAGATGGTTGTGTGGTTGAAATTCCCAAAAATCTTCAAAAACCTTATTGTAAATTTGCCTGGGTTTTGAAAATTAAAAAGTGATGCGCTTTATCAATTGGATTTCCATTCACCTGTTCGTACTGTTATTTGTTGGTTTTGATGCAGATTCACAGGAACTGCAGGGCAGGTTCTCACCGTTTTATTATCCTGAAGTCCTGAATGTACATGGGTTGCCTTCATCACCCGATGATGAAGAAGTTTATTTTTTCAGTGACCGTGGTGCGTGGCATGGCTTCGGACTGCCTTCGGAAGAAAACCCTGAAGACTATGGATGCTTTACCGGCCCCTATGTGATGAGTACAACGGGTAAATGGATTTCACCGGCACTCATACGTTTTAAGGCTGATGTGCTCAAAGGTGGTGAAAGTATTGAACTTGAATCAGCCTACAATCCACAGATCAGATATTACCCCGGCCGGTTGAGCCAGAAATACCAGTTTGATACCTACAAACTTACCCTTGACCTAATTTTTATTACCGACCGTAGTTCGCTTGTGCGTGCTCAGATTGCCAACAATGGCCCTATGGCGGTTACGCTGGATGCACAATGGTCAGGAAATCTGTTTTCAGGCAATGGCAGGTTCCGCACCACACAGGAAGGAATAAAATATGTGTCAGAAGATATTCCCGGTTTCGGACTGCTGTATGCCGATGGCGAAAGCCGGCAGAATGTGACGAAAGATGGCTATACCATCAGCATCCGCAATCAGGTTATACTGCCCGGCGAGCAAAAGCAGTTTTTTCTGGTTTTTACATGGTGTTATACACCTGCTGAACTTGCAAATGATCAGGCATTTGTGAATATGCAGTTAGCCGAAGGAGATTTGTTGTTTAAGGAAAACACCAGGATATGGAGTACTTATCTGTCGAAATGCCTGTCAGCAACTGCCGCACCCACTGTGGGCCCTGTTTATGACAAGCTTGCGGTTAAATGTATTGAAACCCTGATGACCAATTTCCGCAGCCCTGCCGGCGATCTGCACTTCGGGGGATTGTTTCCGTCAGCTTCGTATAGGGGGTTTTATGGATTCTGGGCATGGGATTCATGGAAACACGCGGTGGCTTTGGCCCGTTTTGCACCAGCGCTGGCTAAGGATCAGATCAGGGCAATGTTTGATTATCAGGATAGCACAGGCATGGTGCCTGATGTAATTTATTTTGATAAAAAGGAAAACAATTACCGGAATACCAAACCGCCACTTGCAGCATGGGCAGTACATACAGTGCTTGAAGCCACGGCTGATTCTTCTTTTGTGCGTGAACTTCTGCCGGCCCTTTTAAAATACCATGAATTCTGGTATAAATTCCGCGACCATAACAAGAACGGATTGTGCGAATATGGCTCCACGGATGGTACGCTTGTGGCGGCAGCCTGGGAAAGCGGCATGGACAATGCCGTAAGGTTTGACAAATCGCTTATGCTTCAGAATAGCCCAGGGGCATGGTCGCTGAATCAGGAATCGGTTGACCTGAATGCATATTTATATGCTGAAAAGTATTATCTGGCGGCTTTACTGCGTATTGCCGGTGACCCGGATATGGCCGGCAGGTTTGACAAGGATGCAGAAGCCCTTGCGGATGCTGTAAGAAGCAGGATGTTTGATGCGCAGAAAGGCTGTTTCTATGACAGGAGCCTGCAGACCGGCAAAATGATGGAAGCAGAAGGCCCCGAATGCTGGATACCTTTGTGGGCCGGTATTGCCACACCGGAACAAGCCAAAGCGGTGGCACGCAAAATTGCAGATACTTCCTGTTTTAATACCCTTGTCCCTTTCCCGACACTTAACCGCAGCCATCCCGATTTTAATCCCAACAAAGGCTATTGGCGCGGACCGGTTTGGCTTGATCAGGCTTATTTTGCATTGAAAGGACTGGAAAGATACGGACTGAAAAATGAATCTGAAACGCTTACAATCAAGTTATTGAAAAATTCAAAAGGAATGCTTGACAGTAGTTTGCCTGT
>CAZKCK010000320.1:0-4159 GCA_964550695.1 uncultured Bacteroidales bacterium
CACTTTTTGCCCAAACCAACTGTACTGACATCTTTATGTCGGAATATGTTGAAGGCTGGAATAACAACAAAGCCGTGGAGCTGTATAATCCTACAGGCGCTCCTATCGTTTTAGACGGAGTTTACCGTCTCATCCGCTTCTCTAACGGAAGCTCCACCTCCGATACTGAAATTGCCTACACCCTTCCGCTTATAGGAACTATTGACCCTTACAAAGTAATGGTGATCATTCAGGATACCATTCCTGCCGGACAGGATACCATGGTATGGCCCGGCCTACGGAAAAAAGCAACCTGGCTTGCTCCTTATGCATATGCTACTGCTCCGCCCTATACGCAGGGAGGCAATGTGGTGTTCTGGAACGGGGATGATGCAGTTTCCCTTCAAAAGAAGGTGGGTAGTACATGGAAAGATATTGATATCATTGGTGAAATCGGTGTCAGGCCTACTAACTGGCAGGGTACCTACAGCCCGTCAGGCTCATGGACGGATACTCCGCCGTATATCCTTGGTGTTGGCAGGTTTCTTACCAAAAGCAAGACTCTGAAGCGGAAACATACCGTAAAATTTGGCGTAGACCGTGCTACAATGATTACCTATGGAAACACCTCCACCGGGGGTGTGCCAAACAGTTTCAATGGACTGCTTGAATATGACACTTTGCCGGTTAACTTTTTTGACAGTCTTGGCCAGCATTGGTGTGATTGCAAAACCGGTTCAGGTATTGTGAAACTCAACCCCGACAAGGATGTTATGATTACCCCAAACCCTGTTACCAGCAACCAGTTTACCGTTCAGGCCAGCCAGCCTGTTTCAACTATTGAAGTTGTATCTATTGTTGGACAAACAGTATATTCCCGCGATTTCGCTATCCGGCAGCGTGAGGTCAATGTGGTGCTCAATAACGTACCTGTGGGTGCATACCTTGTTAAAGTAAAATTTGCCGACAACCAGTCGGTGATCAAAAAAATCGTTGTTCAATAATTTCCGATGATCAGTTGCACCGCAATAATTGCGGGAACTATTCCGGTTATCCAGATGTAGAGACACGGCCTGCCGGGTCTCTACATTTCATATCACCAAATCCCAGGACAATATGATAAAACAATTTACAATTTTAGTCCTCACCATTCTCTTTCCGGTATTCCTGTTTGGTCAGAAATATATGATCCGGGGAGTTGTCACTGATGCCAATTCAGGTGAAACTCTTATCGGAGCTACTATTTCGTATGGTGAGGGCAAAGGAGTGGTTACCGATATGGATGGCCGTTATTACCTCAAAATTGAACCGGGCACCTACCATCTTAAAGTTTCCTATGTGGGTTATATACCTCAGGAACTGGATGTGGTTGTCCAGAAAGAAGAAATGACCCAGGATTTCAAACTGGGAACACTCACCCTTACTGAGGTTGAAGTGGTAGCCGATGTGGCTAAAACCCGTGAAACACCCATTGCCTTTTCTACAGTGCAGCCTATCAAACTCCAGGAAGAGCTGGCTTCACGTGATCTTCCAATGATCCTGAACAAAACCCCGGGTGTTTATGCAACTCAGCTGGGAGGCGGAGATGGAGATGCCCGTATCAACATCCGTGGATTCAGCCAGCGAAATTTAGCTGTGATGATCGATGGAATTCCGGTAAACGATATGGAAAACGGATGGGTTTACTGGTCAAACTGGTTTGGTTTGGATGCAGTAACCCGGAACATCCAGGTTCAGCGTGGCCTGGGTGCTTCTAAATTGGCACTGCCTTCAGTCGGGGGCACCATGAACATTATTACCAGGGGCATTGATGCGAACCTGGGAGGGATGATCAAGCAGGAATTCGGGTCCGACGGTTACCTGCGTACTTCACTGGGTGTTACAACCGGACAGTTGAAACATGGCTGGGGGGTTACCATCGCCGGATCTTACAAACAAGGCAACGGATGGGTTGACAACACCTGGACGAAGGGCTGGTTTGGTTATATGAGGGTGGATAAAAAACTTGGTCATCATACTCTTACATTCTCTGCCATGGGTGCACCACAAAAGCATGGCCAGCGGAAATATCAGAAGTCCATTGCAACATTCGATAAAAACTATGCTGCAAAAGAAGGCATTGATACCGCCAAATCAGGACCGAGTTACGGATTAAGATATAACTCGAACTGGGGGCACCTGAACCGCTGGACCTGGGGGCCAAATGGCTCTGACGGAGAACCCACCATGGTTGCCAACAGTGAAACCGAAAATCTGGCTCAGGCAAAAAATTACTTTTTCAAACCTCAATTCAGCCTCCGCGATTTCTGGAGGATAAACGACAAACTCTACTGGTCGAATATCGTGTATGCTTCTATCGGCGACGGCGGTGGCACAGGAACTTTTTCCTCAAATAACGCTGGTGGCTATATTACCTCCACTTTCAACATTCTTGAGTCGGACGGGTTGGTGAATTTTCAAAGTTATTACGACAGGAACATGAATGATCCATCAGGCCGTTCTGAGGGAATTCTTCGCAGCAGTGTGAACAACCATCGCTGGTATGGGTTTCTTTCAACCTTTTCATGGGATATCAGCGAGGAATTCTCCCTTTCGGGCGGAGTCGATCTGAGATCTTACAAAGGTCAGCACTACGGAGAAGTATACGATCTTCTGGGCGGAGATTTTATGCGTGATGACGCCAACAAAAACAAGAATAAGTACCAGAATATGTATGTGGGAGATAAAATATACTACAACAACGATGCTCTTGTACGCTGGGGCGGGGTGTTTGCCCAGCTGGAATACAAAAAGGGAAACTGGTCGGCATTTTTAAATATGACAACAGCTGTTTCTGCCTATAAACGGATTGATTATTTCAGAAAAAAAGATGTGGTTGTTGATGGAAACACGTTTACTGAAGTGGTTGGTTATGGCCAGATCTTCTATTATAACGGTACCTCTTCGATAACGTATGACTCCACCAGAAATGACAAGCAATACACCTCAAACGATACGCTTTTTGTTGTTCGGGGAGCCGATACCCTTTCCATGTATAATCCTACCGCTTACAGTATTAATTCATCTGAAGCCCAGTTTACAGAAACCGGATGGAAAGTTTTACCCGGATTTACCATCAAAGGGGGGGCAAATTATAATATCGATAAGAGAAACAATGTTTTTTTCAACCTTGGCTACCTTTCAAAAGCTCCACGTTTCGCCAATGTTTACAATAACAGCAACATGGAGTACCTCGATATCAAGAATGAATTTATTCAAGCACTGGAGTTGGGTTACAGCTTCAATACTAAATCGATCGGTCTCAATGTGAACGGGTACCTCACCCAGTGGAAAAACCGCCCTCTCGACCAGGCAGTAAGTGTAACTTATGAAGGAGAAAGCTATCCGGTCAACATCAATGGCATTGATGCTTTGCATATGGGAATCGAGATCGAATTCGGGTGGAAGCCCATACCGTCGTTGCAATGGGATCAGGTGCTGTCATATGGCGACTGGAGATGGACTTCAGGGGGTACTGCCTATATCATGGATCCTGCAGGTAATATAATCAGCGATTTTACGTACAATGCCAAAGGAGTTCATGTTGGAGACGCCGCTCAGTTCCAGTTCATGGAAAGCCTGAGGTGGGAGATCATCAAGTATTTATATGTGTCGGGAAGCGGCACCTTATTCGCTAAGAACTTTGCTCAAATGGACCCTGTTTCATTGACTCCTGATTTCATGGATGCCAATGGAAATCCAAGAGATTCCTGGCAGTTGCCGGTTTATGCAACTGTTGATATAAATGCCGGTTATCGGTTTCTCTTTAAAAACTTCAAACTTGACCTTCGCGCCAGTGTATTGAACTTGCTTGACGAAGTTTACGTTTCGGATGCAACAAATAATGACACCTATTCCGTTTCTCCCAATCCATATTCCTTTGATGCCAAATCAGCGGGTGTTTTCTTCGGACAGGGCAGAACATTCAACGCATCCATCGCAATCAGTTACTAACGAGAAAAACCTATAACCTATTGCCCTTTTACCTGTTTACCCTTTTACCTGTATACTATTAACCAACTCAGACACAACCCACATATGAAAAAAATAGCATTATCAATTTTATGCCTGGTCATTCTTGGCATACAGGGATTTTCCCAGGCCAATATTGCAGCTGCCCGGGCCCTGCCCGAAGGTTCTA
>CAZKCK010000321.1:0-4140 GCA_964550695.1 uncultured Bacteroidales bacterium
AGTCAGCAACAACAAGTGCCGCCATTGCTTCTACCACGGGTACAGCCCTTGGTACAACGCAGAGGTCATGCCTGCCCGAAGGTTGTAAAACACCCGCTTTGCCTTCATGTGTGATGGTCTCACGGGGCTGCATGATGGTAGAAACAGGCTTGAATGCTACGGAAAATGAAATGTCTTCGCCATTGCTGATGCCTCCGAGTATTCCCCCGGCATGATTGGTTTCAAAACCAATTCTGTTATTTTTCATCACAGGTTTGTCATTTGATTCAGAACCCAGCATGGAGGGTGCTTTAAAACCATCTCCATATTCAAAACCCTTGGCTGCCGGAATCCCCATCATTGCATAAGCCAGTGCTGCCTGCAGTTTATTGAATACGGGTTCGCCCAATCCGGCTGGTAAATTCCGGATAAAGCATTTTACAATGCCACCGGTTGTTTCACCAAGTGCCTTCAGACTTTGCAGCGTTTGATGCATTGCCAATGCAGTCTCAGGTTCGGGGCATCTGAGAACGTCTTTTTCAATTTCATCTTTGTGATAAAATCCCTGATTTAACACCGAAATACTTCCAATAGCAGCAACATAACCTGTTATGGTTATTTTTTCGTTCAGCAGCAGCAATCTGGCAACAGCCCCGGCTGCAACACGGGCTGCTGTTTCGCGGGCAGAAGCTCTGCCGCCGCCACGGTGGTCATAATGGGTAAATTTCTGAAAATACGTAATATCAGCATGACCAGGCCTGAACAGGTGTTCAGCTTCGGCGTAATCAACAGGTCGTTGGTCGCGGTTGCGGATGAGAAAAGCGATAGGGCTTCCGGTGGTTTTGCCTTTGTATATCCCCGAAACAAATTCCACAAAATCGGGCTCATTCCGCGGACTGACAAGGTCATGGCCTCCCGGTCTCCTGCGGGCCATTTCTTCAGCAATAAATTGTTCATCAATTTCAAGGCCTGCAGGGCACCCGTCAATTACACCGCCGGTATAAGGGCCATGTGATTCGCCAAAAGTGGTCAGCCGGAACAAATTGCCAAAGGAATTGCCAGTCATGGTTCATATTTTTTGCGAAAATAAGCACAAACATCATTCAACCCATGAACCGGTGGTTTAAATTTTTTTGAATGCAAACGTTACCAATTGTATTTTTGCTTTGCAAGGCTTATTCAATAGCAAAAAATCAATAACTTTGCTCATCGCATACAAGCATTGTTCAAAGCTATGGTATAGGCTGATATAGCTTATACAGAGGTAAATGCGTTATTGTTTGCTAGCTGATTCCTGACGAATTAAATTTATACAGATGAGCCATAAACCGCGATTAAGTTTTTGGGATATCTGGAACATGAGTTTCGGATTTCTGGGCATACAATTTGGGTTTGCCCTTCAGAATGCCAATGCCAGCAGGATTCTCCAGACGTTTGGTGCCGATGTGGAGAATTTATCATGGTTTTGGATTGCTGCGCCACTCACCGGAATGATTGTTCAACCTATTATCGGGCATTTCAGTGACAAGACCTGGTGCCGGATGGGCCGTCGTCGTCCGTATTTTCTGGTTGGGGCGCTCATGGCTTCAATTGCCTTACTCTTTATGCCCAATGCCGCATTGCTGTCAACAGTTGTTTCGCCCATGCTGATTGGTGCCGGACTGCTGATGATAATGGATGCCTCGATTAATGTGGCCATGGAACCGTTCAGGGCATTGGTAGCTGACATGCTTCCTTCTGATCAGCGCACGCTTGGTTTTTCAATACAAACTTCACTGATTGGAATAGGTGCGGTTGCCGGATCATGGTTGCCTTATATTTTGGCCGAATGGATTGGGATTTCAAAAATTGCTCCTGCCGGTCAGATTCCTGATAATGTTGTATTTTCGTTTTACATTGGTGCCCTTGTTTTCATTTCTTCAATTGTATGGACGATAATCAGAACAAAAGAATATCCACCGGATGTGCTCGAAAGTTTTCAGGACACTATAAAACCGGAAGAGACCAAATCCAATGGATTTGTAGAGGTTTTCAGAGATTTTGCCAGTATGCCAAAAACAATGAAACAGCTTGGTATTGTGCAGTTTTTTTCGTGGTTTGCCCTGTTTTCGATGTGGGTTTTTACCACGCCTGCCATTGCAGTTCATGTGTATGGAACCGATATAACCGACACTTCATCCGAAACCTTTCAGAATGCCGGTAACTGGGTGGGGATTATTTTTGGTGTATACAACGCTGTATCTGCTGTTTATGCAATATTTTTGCCTGCGATAGCTCACAAAATAGGGCGAAAGCGTACACATGCACTCTCTTTGGTTGCGGGTGGAATCGGGCTTATATCCATTTATTTTATAAGTAATCCGAATTATCTGATTCTTTCAATGATTGGGGTGGGAATGGCCTGGGGTAGCATCCTCGCCATGCCTTATGCAATTCTGGCCGGTTCATTGCCTGCACGCAAAATGGGGATTTATATGGGTATTTTCAATTTCTTTATCACCATTCCACAGATTATCAATGGCATTATTGGTGGCCCGATTGTGAAAAGATTGTACGGATCTCAGGCCATATATGCAATAGTGGTAGCCGGTATTTTCTTCCTGCTGGCAGCAGTTTCAGTAATCTTTGTTGATGACAGGGATGATATTGTAACATCATAACAAATATTGAATAGCAAACATTTAAAATATTACCGTAATTCATGAAAAATAAACGCAGAAGCGGTATTTTACTGCATCCTACATCCTTACCCGGAAAATACGGAATCGGGACTCTCGGGAAAGAATCCTATGAGTTTATCGATTTTCTGGCAAGTGCCGGACAGAAGCTCTGGCAAATACTGCCACTTGGACATACAGGTTATGGTGATTCACCTTACCAGTGTTTTTCAACCTTTGCAGGAAATCCGTTGCTGATCAGTATTGACGCGCTGATCGAAAGAGATTGGGTTCATAAAAGGGATATTCCTGAGAATAATTTCCCGGAAAAGGCAGTTGATTTCGGGCCTGTGATTGAGTTCAAGTATAAAGTGTTATGGACTTCATGGATTAATTTTAATGCAATTGCTTCACGTGAAGACCAGATAAAGTTCTCCTATTTCTGCGATGAACAGATTGCATGGATTGATGACTATGCTTTGTTTATGGAATTGAAAAATTACCATAAAGGCAATCCTTGGTATCTGTGGAGTGATGAATACCGTTTTCATCTGGACGAAGCATTGCAAAAATTCAAAAACGAGAACAGTAGCAGCATCAATTACTGGAAATATCTTCAATGGATATTTTTTTCGCAATGGGCTGAATTGAAAGCTTATGCAGGTAAATGCGGCATTGAAATCATTGGAGATATCCCTTTGTATATCGCATTCGACAGTGCAGATGCATGGTCAAATCCCAATGTTTTTCAGTTCGATGATCAGCGAAATCCTGTGAGGGTAGCAGGCGTGCCACCCGACTATTTCAGTGAAACCGGGCAGTTGTGGGGAAATCCGCTTTACAATTGGGATTATCTTCGTAGTACAGGTTACTCGTGGTGGGTTGAACGAGTACGTAAAAGTCTTGAATTTTATGATATTATACGCATCGACCATTTCAGGGGCCTGGCTGCCTATTGGGCTGTGCCATTTACTGAAACCACAGCCATCAGGGGTGAGTGGGTTGAAGCACCGGGTTGGGAATTGTTTGAAATACTCAAAAATCAGTTGGGCGAAGCCAGAGTCATAGCCGAAGATCTTGGAGTTATTACACCCGATGTGGAAGCCTTGCGTGACCATTTTGGATTCCCAGGCATGAAAGTACTGCAGTTTGGGTTTCAACCCATGAAAAATAATGAGTATCTGCCCCATAATTATCAATCAGCCAACTGTTTGTGCTATACAGGTTCACATGATAACAATACGATTTTGGGCTGGTACAAGGAGCTGGATGAGCCCATTAAAGCCAATGTATTGAGTTATTTACCAGGAGGCGGTGAAAGCATTGCATGGAAGATGATCCGGATTGCCTGGGCTTCAAATGCATTGTATGCGGTAACTACCATGCAGGACCTTCTTGAAAAAGGCGGTGAATCGCGCATGAATACCCCCGGAATAGCTTCAGGCAACTGGCAATGGAGATTCAGACAAAAGGATTATGATTCTGAAATAGTTGAAAGGCTGAA
>CAZKCK010000322.1:0-1388 GCA_964550695.1 uncultured Bacteroidales bacterium
TTTATTGGAGAAATTTCTATTAGAATGTCAGTGTTTTATCACTATCCAGCGTCCAGATATTTGCATATTTTAGTGTTGTACGACAATTTGTACAGTCGTTCTTTGAGTCCGGATAAAATAAATACCATTTGTCAATGATTGCACGGAAATGCTATTTGCAGCCCTGATTTTTGAAATTACAAGTTGTCCCTTATGATTGTATACTTCAAGGCCATACAGCGTTTCTGAAAATGTCAGCACATTACTTACCGGATTCGGATACAATATTAAATCGTTAACAATGAATGAATCTGCTTTAACCCCGGTTGGTAAGTTCGTCATTCCGACACGAAAACCGTTTCCGAAATTTGCAACCCATACTTCATTGACATCATACGGATTGAAAAAAACCTTTTGTGGCCTTCTGAAAGGATAGGAGGAAACCGGGGTAATTGTAAAGGAGTTGCTGTTTGTGTTGGTTGCATAAACCAAGCCATCCAATTCTGTACAAATATACAACGTGTTTGGTTGGGTGGGATGGAAACTTCCCGACAATACGCCCTGGTTGTAAACATTGGTCCAGGTTTGTCCTTTGTCCGTTGTTCTGTAAACACCCGGTGCAATAGCTTTATTTCCGACAAATGCCAGCCAGGTATTCTGATTCGGGTCGTTGGGGTCAATCTCCACATTGACCACCTCTTTTTGCATTGCAGTGAGGGTAACATCTACCCAGGTAATTCCACGGTCGGTGCTGTAAAAAACTCCCGAACTGTTGCTGAAGGTCCAGCTTGGGGTACTTGAAGTTGAGATATCCCTGGGGCCATATACCGAAATAAGGTCACCATTGTTCAAAGGAATAACCTGAAGTGCCCGGTTTTCAGTTCTGGGAGGTGACGACAGCCGGATCCAGTTTCCGGGAGAATTTAAAACATCAGCGCAGTGATATACATCTCCGATGCCACCCATCGCATCCATCACAGTGGCGTACATTCCATGAACGGTGGTTGGGTCAAGCGCTATAGAAGTTACAGCGTGGCCGAACGATTTCAGCGTTGACCATGTTGTTCCGCTGTCGGCAGATAAAGAAATCCTGCCTTTACTCCATAAAGCCCTTGCATCGGTATAATCTCCATTTGACCCGGCAACTTCACCGCAGGCAGCATAAATTATTCCTGATACGGGATGAATCAGGGTCATGTTTACATCATTAATTCTACTTGAATCCAAACCGTGTATGTCGAAATTCCACATGTGTCCGCCGTCTTTGCTTTTTCTCGCCACAATATCGTTGTAGGTTGCAAAGATTTTTGAAGAACCTGTCCAGGTGAGCCAGTAGGAAGCTGTTGTTTCAAGGCCGGTGGTGACATAGTTGGTGGTATCCCGGATCAAGAAAGAGGGTGGATTGTCAT
>CAZKCK010000322.1:1488-4131 GCA_964550695.1 uncultured Bacteroidales bacterium
CGGCGTTTGCAAATTACCTGTTTTGGAAACCCATTGTGTTTGTCCCTGGCTCAACCGGTAAATTCCTTTGAACTGATTACAATCTCTGCTTGAACTGTTATAAATATTCGGTAGAACGTTGGCCAGGACGGTCACACAATAAAACACCCATCGGTTCCCTTGTTTAGCACCTTTGAATGAGACGATGTGTTCGTTGGAGGGGATTCCATTTGTGCCGGCGGGTAGCGTGTTCCAGGAAATTCCGCTGTTGAATGAATAAATCAAGGAATCATAGGAACAGATATAAATTGTGTCCCTGTTCTCAAAAAAAACACCTGCGATATGGCCCCCATAAGGCAGGGGATAGGTTAACAAAGTAATATACCCACCGCTGTTTTCAGTATTGGTGAAATATATTTTACTCCGGTCACTCATCACAACCTGATCTGTATCATGTTGATTTGCAAATAGCTGATAGGCTGATCCGGAAGAAGGGTTGGTTGCATTTAACCAGGTACTTCCACCATCATAACTTTTTGACGGCACATAAACTCCGGGTCTGTTTAAAATGAAGAGTTTTGATGGATTATCTGAAAATTGCACTTCCGACTTATTCTGAACCTGCAACTGGGTGAAAGGAATCATGGAATATGTTTGCCCAAAATCGGTGGTATGGAATAAATCAGACATGTCACACGTCAGAAAAAACTCATTCCCATTGAACGGACTGATACTTGCATTCACGATCGCACCACCACCACCCGGACCCCTTGAAGACCAAGAAGTTGGTTGTGTGTAAGCGGATAAAGTCAGAAAAATAAAAAAAACCAATAGAACCAAGGCTTTGCGAATGGCCTTCATGTTAAATTTCACTTGGTTCATACTTTTTTAAAAAGTAAAATTAGAGCAAAATTCCGATATCAAACACTATTGCAATGTATAATATTATCATCGACATCAATATCTAATACAACTCCATTAAGAGCATTATAATCAATTCAGTCTAGTCTCGAACGCAGCGGGCAGAGAAGCCGTAAGCCTTGCTGCTGTTGGTCATGTTGCTCCACCAACTGCCGAAGGCCAGGTGCCAGCCGTTAGTGGCATTGGTCTGTGTACTACTCCAGTAGTTGCCGGTCAAGCCGCGACTGTTCAGAAAACCTCCGCTTTGACCAGAATAAATATTGACTACTGAAGTTCAGCCGCCTTTGAATTAGGGAACCCTGCCTTACCCATCGCTGTCAATATCCATTATGCCACCTTTAATCTCTAACACATCGGCAGGAAAACCCATAATTTTTATCGAAAGAATTCCAATCTAACCCTGCACTGTTATATTGAAGGTACCGTCCATGGGCATTTGTTGAATTCCAATTGGAACCGGACCAGAAATACCCGTAAAGAGTGATGCCATCAAAGCCAGAGGTCAGAGTGCTATGACCCCCCGGAAGGGCCATGAAGCCTTTGCTGTCGGATGCCGCTGTATTCGGGGATGCCCAATGAACAGTTCCGGTTTCTTTCAATATTCCACCAGCATGGTTATCTCCGCCAAGATAAGTTGAAAGGATTTCCCATTCCACAAAATCTGGTAAATGCGTTGAGCTCGGGCAGATTCCCTGCACGTTGCCAGTTGGAATAGGGCTCCAGGAAGTTGTGTTGGTCGCCCCATTCAGGTATTGGACCAATTCAGCCCACTGGTATAACCCACCGTAAACATTGCAATTGTTGGTTAGATTATCATAACAAAATTTTTCAATAACACTGTTGTTGGTTTGGTCCTGGCTGCCAAGAATGGCCACACCAATGTTCAGGTTTGTAGTCATCCAGCATTGTGTCCCGATGACTACAAAGTGGTAAGTTTGCCCTCCATAACTGATAGTACCGCAATCCTGACCATCACGGTTTGTAACGATTTCCCATGAGTTGCCATCATACCAGAACAATGAACTTAATGTTGTGTTGTAAACAATTAATCCGGCAGAGGGATATGAAATGGCATACATCTGGGTGGCAGTCATCCTAGGCGGAAGAAATCCTTTGGTCGAGGATTTCACATCAAGCATCGCCGAGTTGCTGGGCGCGCTGCCATCAGTGCTGACGGCAACCTGAGAAAAGGTGCTGAGCCCGGCAAGCAGCAACAGTGCGAATAAGGTAACTATATTTTTCATGGGATATCAATTCAATGTTAATAGTTTAACAGTCTGATAAACAGTGTTATGATTGGCAAATATACTTTAAAAAGAATAGGAATGCAAATATGTGGCAATATAATACCAAATTACCAGAAAAAAAATTTATGCGTCTTCCATTCATCTGTAAAGGCAAAATAATGATTCTCAATATTGTTATTAAAAGACTGTGTCATTGAAAATAAATGCCTTTACGACCGTTAAAAAGGGAGTTCCGCTGACGCGGAACTCCCTTGAGATTCAGAAGTCAAATTTCAGAAGTTGATCTTCTCTTCAGCCTCTGAGATGCTTGAATCGAATGATAACTTGAGAAAATCAATCACTTTTTTTACTCCAGGGGTAAAGCTGGTGGTGAAGACGTTCCCGTCAGAGTCATTCAGCCGCATGGAGCAGTTGAAATCGTTGGATGAAATCTGGAAACGCTCAAGTTCAGAGCGGGTTTGCACCAACTTGGCTCTTTTTTCGATGATGAGCTGGA
>CAZKCK010000323.1:0-2168 GCA_964550695.1 uncultured Bacteroidales bacterium
ATTGGTTACGGTTCTAAAAAGGTTTTCGACGCAAGAAAAAAACTTGCTGAGTAAACACCTGCTTTTTTGTTAAAAAAGCCGGAGAATATCCTCCGGCTTTTTAACATATAATCCGGCTAAAATCTGTAACTACAGATTTACACTGTTAAAAAATGACTTTAGGTATACTACGTCTACTTGATTTTAATAAATTATTAACCAAAATTTTTAATAATGAAAAAAACGTCACTCATTCTTTTTGCCCTGCTGTTTGGAATATTCAGCTACGGGCAATTGGCACTTTCAACACCGGGCGCCTTGAACGATGATTCCGAAAATTCCGGAATCAGCAATCCTGCCTTCTCCACCTCCGGCTTTAGCCTGCCGGAAACCGACTATATGGCTGTGTGGGCTGTACCAAGCACCGGAGCAACATCCGGGAACACACGTTGCCCTGGCAATACATTCAGATATCAGCGGACAGAATACCTCATCACTGCGGCTGAAATGGCTTCGAGTGGATTTCCTGTTGGGTATGAAATAAACTCAATAGGTTGGTTAATCGGTACTGCCGGCGTTGGAACCCAAACTGGTGCGCTCACCATTTGGTTAAAAAACACAACCGATGTTACCTATACGCTGGGTGCGAACTGGATTGTGGATGGATTTACGCAGGTGAGTACCAATGCTGCCTGGACTGTTCCCATAACCGCCGGAGCATATGAGGTTCCCTTTACCGGGGGGTCATCCTTTACCTATACGGGTGGTGGGGTGTATGTTGCCTGGGAGTTTAACAACCCTGCCGGAACTTTAGGTACAACTGCTTTGGTAGCTTTATGTAACTTAAACCTTACCAATGGACTTTCTGGACAAAGAAGTTCAACTGCAATGCCAACAGTCCTTGCAGCATCAAACTGGAGACCAGCCACCACTTTTGGAAACAATTTTTATTCAGATGTTGTTTCTGTGACCAATATTTATACACTTGAACGGGCTCCGATTCCTTACAGCGTGCCTACGCCCATTGATGTAAGGGTAACCAATGTATCCGCATCCGCAGCCACTTTTGATGTAACAATTACAGTAAAAGATGCTACCAATACCATCGTACGGCATACTGCAACGCAGACAGTAAGCGCACTGGCGGCCAACACAGCTGCTATCGTCAATTTTACATGGACTCCGACGATTCAGGAGGATGTCAATATCACCGCAACCGCAGCTGCAGCTCCTTCAGAAAACTGGTTAATCAACAATTCGATAGGCAAAATAGCCAGCGTTAACAGCAACCTTTACAGTTACAATTATTCTGTAGCTGGTGCTGGCGGATTTGGGTATGGTGGCACAAGTGGTTCTGGTATTTTTGCCTCCAAGTTTATGATGAATGGATCAGGCAATGTATCCAGTGCCAATCTTGTTATTGGTACAAGTACAACCAATACAGGAAAGACCATCTTTGCCGTTGTTTTAAACAGTAGTGGAGCAATTGTGGCTCAGTCAGCTGATTATGTAATTCTGGCAACTGATTTGGGTGTGAATGTGCCTTTTTCGTTCACTTCACCTCCCACATTTACCAATGAAGTTTTTTATGTTGGTCTTGGTCAGCCTACATTTGGATATTATCCGGTGGGTACTTTTGTTGAAACGCCTGCCCGGCCCAATACATTTTATACCGTCAACCTTGCAGGAGGAACACCGGTAGCACTGAGTGGATTTGATATAAAGTACGGGATTGAAGCTGTGGTTACACCCTTTGCCGGAGTTGTAAATCCTACTGCTTTCGCTGCAACACCTGCAGGTTTAACTCAGATCGATCTGGGCTGGACTCCCAATGTGAGCAGCAATCCGGTAATGATTGCCTGGAACACCGAAAACACCTTTGGAACACCAGCCAACGGAACAGCTTATGTTGCCGGCAATTCCATTCCCGGTGGCGGTACCGTTATTTTTAATGGAACTGGTTCTGCATTTAGCCACACAGGTCTTACCTCAAACACGGAATATTTCTATAAAGCGTGGTCAGCAAACGGCGCCAATACCTATTCAACAGGTGTAACTGCCAAAACAGCCACTTATTATACGATTCCATATACCCAGAATTTTAACGCATCTCTTACCTTACCACCAGCATGGGCAGGTACCATGGCTGTAATAGCTGCACATGGTGTTACTGCCACCAATGGTCTGAC
>CAZKCK010000323.1:2268-4117 GCA_964550695.1 uncultured Bacteroidales bacterium
AGTACAAGTTTTGCCAATGTATCAGTGAGTATGGCTATTTTTGAAGGTCCTGTTAAAATTAAGTTCCTTTGCACATGGGGTGAAGGCGACTATTTTGTGGATGTCGACAACTTTGTTGTGGAAGAAGGCCCTGCTTGCCTTTCACCCTCAGCTCTCAATTCATCAGCTATTACTCAAACCACTGCCACCATCGGATGGACTGCCTCAGCTTCAAGCCCATCAGGTGGTTATGAGTATGAAGTACGCACAAGTGGTGCCGCAGGAAGCGGAGCTACAGGTCTGGTAACATTAGGAACTACTTTCCCGCTTGAATACAGTGCTGATATTACCGGTCTGACTGCTGCCACCGTTTATTATTTTTATGTCCGGTCAAACTGCGGAAGCGGAAACTTTAGTGCATGGGTAAGTTCTTCATTCTTCACGCTTTGTGATGTTGTTTCGGTTTTCCCTTACACGCAAAATTTTGATGCCGTAACGGTTCCTGCCATTCCAACCTGTTGGTCGATTTATTCATCTGCAGCCCTGAGGCCCTGGCAGACCAGCAGCACAATGGGAAGCCATTCAGCACCAAATACAGCTGCTGTTTTTTATAGCGCAACTGCACCGAAGAATGAATGGTTGGTTTCACCAGCTATGACATTTACTGCCGGAACATTGTATCAGGCGAAGTTTTGGGTGGATGCCCCGGGTTGGCTCTCAACACCGGAAAAACTTAAACTGGTGATGTCAACCGATCCCTCACTGGCAGGTTTTGCTGCTGGTACTGTGATTTGGGATGGAAACAACCTGACAACAACTGGTTTCACTGAATTTATAGCTCAGTTTACACCGGCTACAGCAGGCCCGTATTATTTTGCATGGCATGCCTATTCTGATGCTGACGTTGATTACATCCTTCTGGACGACATCACTTTTGAAAAGGTTATGTACAACACCACATTTAATGTGGATATGTCAACTGCAGTTGGATTTGCCCCTGGTGAAGATGTTGTTTATCTGGCTGGTAACTTCCCCGGAATGTCATGGGCAGCACCGGGCTCAGCACCTGAACTGCTGATGAGCCAGGTTGGTGTTTCAATGATTTATACCCTGACCCTGAGTTTACCCCCGGCTACCTATGAATACAAATACTTCAAGAATGCCGGTTGGGGCGGCGGTGAATGGAGTGACGGCGGTAACCGTTCGGTAACCCTTGCAAGCAATAAAATCCTGAACGACACCTGGGGTGTTTGTCTGCAGTGGGCTAATTTACAATGGCCTGCTTCTGGCACAATTGACGTTGGGGGTATCTATGATGTATATGCTCAGGCTTTTATGCCCAACGGTATAACTGCCGCCATGGGTCCGGATGCAAATCTGTACGCATGGATAGGTTACAGTACAACCAATACTGACCCCAGCACCTGGACCAACTGGGTTGTTGCTCCTTTCAGCGGGCAACAATTTAACAATGATGAATATTGGGCCAACATTGGTGCTGCAATTACTACTCCCGGAACTTACTACTATGCCAGCCGCTTCCAATACGGAACCGGAAGCTATGTTTACGGTGGTTTCAGTGGTGGATTCTGGAACGGAACATCAAATGTTTCGGGTGTGTTGTATGTGAATTCATCTAACAAGACCCTCAATGTTACGGTATTGCTCGAAGGCTTGTATACTGCCGGCGGAACCATGAACCAGGCTTTTGACGACATGGGCCCGCACTTTGCAGCACCTGTAGCTGATCAGATTACCATTGAACTGCATGATGGCACCACCTACGCAACCGTTGTATATGACGCAGGCCTTGTAGACCTGAACCAGGACGGAACGGCCACGGTAAACATACCAGCCACTTATGGTGATT
>CAZKCK010000324.1:0-4071 GCA_964550695.1 uncultured Bacteroidales bacterium
TCACTTTTGTCGGTATAGTTGCCATTGGAATACTTGCTGTTGGATTCATTTTTAATTATGTGTTCTGAATGTAGCTTAAAGAGATAATTATAAAATGGACAAAGAGAAAGTATTATTATTGTACAAAAGGGCCCAATTGCTGGCTATTTTTACCCTGGCTTTTAATATTGCCGAAGGAGTGGTTTCGGTAGCTTTTGGCTTCAGCGATGATTCCCTGACTTTGTTTGGATTCGGCATCGACAGTTTTATCGAAACCATTTCGGCAATTGGCATTTTAGTCATGATCAGGCGAACTAGATTGAATCCGGCATCACTCCGCTCACAGTTTGAAGTGAATGCTTTAAGACTGACCGGATATTGTTTCTTTGCGCTTGCGTTATTGCTTGTTATTTCAGGCGTATACAACGTGGCCGAAGGGGTGAAGCCACAAACAACCCTGCCGGGTTTTATCATCGCGCTTATTTCTATTGTTTCAATGATTTTTCTGATAAAAGCGAAAAAGCATGTCGGAAATCAGTTGCATTCACAAGCTATTATAGCCGATGCCAACTGCAATCTGGTTTGCATCTATATGTCAGTAGTTCTGCTTGTTTCATCTGCCTTGTATGAAATATTTGGGTTTGCATTTTTTGATTTGCTGGGGACTGCAGGAATAATCTGGTTTTCGGTATCAGAAGGTCTAGAAGCTTTGAAAAAAGCCAAAGGGATGTATGCCTGCTGCTGCGGACGTGATTGTGATGGTTCAGCAAAAGTAATTAACTAATCTATTGATAATGAAAGTCTTGATTTTATGTACCGGGAACAGTTGCCGCAGCCAGATGGCACATGGCTTCCTCAAGTCATTTGATAAAAATCTTGTGGTTTGTTCTGCCGGAACCGAAGCCTCTGGAAAACTGAATCCTCAGGCTGTAGCTGCAATGCACGAAATAGGCATTGATATCAGCCAGCATACTTCCGATTCTGTTGATTTATATTTGGATCAGGAATGGGATTTCGTGATTACTGTTTGCGGGGGTGCCAACGAAGCCTGCCCGGCGTTTACCGGAAAAGTTAAAAACCGGATTCATATCGGGTTTGATGATCCATCGCATGCCACCGGTACTGATGAATTTATATGGAGTGAATTCAGACGGGTAAGGGATGAAATAAAAGAAGGGTTTTGGGCATTTTATGTTGAGAATTTTCATCATAAATGCCAATAAAGTATTCTTATGACCATTTAATAAGTTTTGATCATAGTATAGTAAATCAATAATTTATCAATTAATTAAAAGCATGAAAACTGAAACTCCTGAATGCAATTGCAGCGACAATTGTTGCCAGACCCCGAAACAGAAAATCTGGAAAAAATTAATCTTCTTTATTGTAATCATTGCTGCACTGGCAATTGTAGCCATAAAACTCTGCTCCAACAGTCTTTCCGGCGACAGACAGGCAACCAATGTCAGTACTGTTCAAAATACAATTGGAGCTGATACTTTAGGATCAAAGACATGTTCAAAAACATGCGATACTTCAAAAACTTCATCCTGCTGCCCGCAGGTTAAAAAGTGATGGAAACCTGGATTCAACAGATATTAAGCGCTGATCATGCAGGGTTTACTGTATTGATAGCTGTTTTCTTTTTGGGGATTATCAGCGTTTTTACATGCGTTTGTAATTTCTCAATCATTGCCGTTGTTGCTGGTTATTCGGGAACTATCGGAGCATCCGGAAAAACTAAAGTAGTAATATGGAACAGTTTGCTTTTTTTTACCGGTATGCTTATTTCAATGTCAGTGATTGGTGGCATCATAGGTTATGCCAGTGAGTTGATAAGTGCATCCTTTGGAAATTACTGGAAAATTGCCGCAGGAATTGTATCTGTATTTTTCGGACTTTTTACGCTGGATCTGATTCCGTTTAAAATACCAAATATTACCATCAGCCGTTCCGGAAATCACCAGGGGATTTTTTCATCAGTGGTCTTTGGGCTTACCATCGGAGGCCTTACCCTGGCCACCGGTGCCTGTTGCAATCCCGTTCTCCCTGTTATTCTGGCGGTATCTTTTGTAAAAGGCAGTTTTGTGTGGGGCGTAATGTTGTTGTTTGTTTATGCACTTGGTTATGGTATAGCTTTTACAACCATCATGATGGGTATTGGACTTGGGTTTGGGAAAACTTCGCACATATTTGCCAAATTTGGAACTGTTCTGAAATATGTTGGTGGAATTATTATGCTGGTTGTTGGATTTTATTTGCTTTTAACAGTCTGACGCAATGAATGATAATTATATTTTGGGAGCGCTGAAAACTCCGATAGGAATTGTGTCTCAGGTTTCAACAGTTTGGAGCAGTTTTGATGTGTGGAGTACCATCAGGGTGCGCTGGTCGGTTGGCCGGATGAATTACAGCATTAAACCGGGCATATATGCCGTTGGTGTGCCGGATGCTGATTCACCTGTTTTTGTTACAGGAAACTATAAACTTAGCTTCGATCATGTCCGTCGGGCACTCGGCGGTATGAATGCCTGGCTCCTGATACTCGATACCAAGGGAATAAATGTGTGGTGTGCGGCTGGCAAAGGAACATTCGGAACAGATGAACTGGTATACCGTATTAAAGTACATGAAATTGACAAATTGGTGAATCATCGGAAAGTGATTGTTCCTCAGCTTGGTGCGGTAGGTGTTTCAGCACATGAAGTCAGAACCAAAACAGGTTTCAGGGTAGTTTACGGACCAGTGCGGGCTGACGATATTAAAGCTTTTGTTGCAGCAGGTTTTAATGCCAGTTCAGAAATGCGTAAAGTGCACTTCACGCTGATTGACCGGATAAAACTCATTCCTGTTGAACTGGCTTATGGCGGATATTATCTTCTGTTGATCCCTGCCATTTTCTTTATTTTATCCGGGTTTAATCCAAATGGCTATTCTGTTGATACAGCATGGGTCGATGGTGGGGCATCTGTCATAAATTTAATTGGTGCATATATTGCAGGTTGCGTTCTAACACCTGTATTGCTTCCCTGGATACCGTTTAAAGGATTTTCGCTTAAAGGTTTGTTCATTGGTTGGATAATTGCCACCATACTAGCCTTTTACAATTTTTTGGGCAATCATATTGCCGAAATAATATCATGGTTTTTGATTACCGGAGGGATTTCTTCGTTTCTTGCAATGAATTTCACAGGTTCATCAACATTTACATCGCTTTCAGGTGTTCAAAAGGAAATGAAATTGTCATTGCCTTTGCAAATCATCGCATTTACTACCGGATTTATTGGATGGATTATCACAAGATTTATATAAAAATGGCTGAATTAACGTATCTGAAAAATGTTGTAACGCTGCAACTTGATGTGCAAAAATGCAATGGTTGCACGATGTGCATGATTGTTTGCCCGCATGAGGTTTTTGGAATTAAAGAGAAGAAAGCATTTATTCAAAATAAAGATCAATGTATGGAATGCGGTGCATGTGAAAAAAATTGCTCTGAAGGAGCTATTACTGTACGGTCAGGGGTGGGATGCGCGGCCGGAATAATAAACGGCCTGATCAGGGGGACAGAACCAACCTGTGATTGTTCCGAAGCTGGTAAAAAATGTTGTTAATCAAATAATTGTGTTATGGATAAAAATAATAAACGTTTAAAATTTCTCGACCGGTATTTGACCCTATGGATTTTTCTGGCCATGTTTGCCGGTGTGTTTGCAGGATGGATCAGCCCAGACGTGGCTCAGTTCTGGAACAGCCTCTCATCCGGAACAACCAATATTCCGATTGCCATCGGTCTGATTGTGATGATGTATCCTCCATTAGCCAAAGTTAAGTACGAAGAATTGGGCGAGGTGTTCCGAAACACCAGGGTTTTAACACTTTCGCTGATTCAGAACTGGGTCATTGGCCCGGTACTGATGTTTGCTTTGGCAGTATTGCTTTTTAAAGTGTTTCCGGGCGAAAATAATTCCAATCTGCCTTATGTTTATGGCCTCATCATGATTGGTCTTGCACGTTGTATAGCCATGGTTATTGTTTGGAACGACCTTGCCAAAGGCGATACCCAATATGCAGCCGGATTGGTGGCTTTCA
>CAZKCK010000325.1:0-4070 GCA_964550695.1 uncultured Bacteroidales bacterium
ACTGCCGCTAAGTCCCAGATCGCCATCGTTGTAATCGTCCTTAACAAGAAAGCCGTAGCCTGAAACAGAAAAACGGTTCCACAGACTGAGGTTTATCGAGCCGTTTGGGATCAACTGGTTGAAAGTTCGGTTACGCGACGGTGTTCGAAGTTCGGCGTACTGATGTTTCATGGCAAAACGAAAGGCAATTGGCAGAACGTTTTTGTGAAGAAAGCCGGCATTGGTCCACGACACTTCGTTTTCGAACTTTAGAAGGCATACGGTGTCGAAGGTCGCCGTGGAATCGGTGAAAATGTTTTGATAGTAGCCCGACCGTGGGTTGGCATCGGCATACACATAGGCATCGCGTGAATAGGTGAACGCGTGCTGGAAGCGGCCTAGTCCAAAGAAGCGGATGGCATCGCCCAGTGGTTTCTGACGGGTGGATGAAACCATGACCTGTTGCGGTTGGTTGGTGGCGGAAATAGTGTCGGCTGGCACTTGCGAGGCGGCTGAGTCTCCGGGAATTTGACGGGTGTTGTGGATGAAAGCAGAATCGGGTGAAACGGGCACCGCATCGGTTGAAAGGGTATCCGAAGGGGATCCTGTTTCATGGTCAACAAGGAGGCTGTCGCTGCCTCCAAACCTGATGGCGGGTTCGTAAAATGAGGTAATGAATGCCCGCATGTTTCCATTGCGCGACCAGGCTGAGGTGAGCCGCGTAGAGATGACTGCTCTGTTTGATTCGGTATTGTTGGTAAAGTCGGCTTCATCCACGATTCCCCCGTTTTCCTGAATCTCAAAGGTATTGAGCATATACCCGGCCATGACGCCATAACGGCCATCGGGCGAGAAATACCGCAATGTAACGGCCAGGTTGGTGTTGTCGGCCTTTTGGTAGGCATAAGGGCCTGTGCTGCTGATCAGCCGGTATTTCACTCCTGCGGTGATGCCTTTGTAAATGTTTTTGCTCAGCAAGGCTTCCAGTTGATTTTCACTGTCGGGTCCACTTATGTAGGTAATATTGGAATAGGGGCGTCGCGATTGGTAAAAGGCTACGTCGGCAGGATTATGGATATAGGCCGAGAAGCCGCTACGCCCGTATGTCAGGCCCTGCGATGAGGTGAAATCGGGGGTGAGGTTGTTTTGCGGTAACCCGTTGTTGCCCATCCAGGCATGCCATTCACCCGGCCTGGTGAGTGGACGGTAAGTATGTGCATAATCAATCAGTGTATCTATGGCTTTGTATTCGAGAGCTACCGGTTTGTTGGTGGGCATCGTAAACCTGACGATGGAGGCCGAATCTGCCGGAAAACTTACCAGATTCTGACCTGCGGCCCGAAATGCCAGGGTCGATAATACTGACAACAACAACAGGGGGTAAGTGATTCGTTGTGTCATGGTTTAAAATTTCGTTGACGCATGGCTTCAAACACCATCACCGCTGCTGAAATGCTCACGTTAAGTGAGTCAATCTGCCCTCTCATCGGGATGAGTATTTGATGATCGGCTTGTTCGAGCCAGAGGGGAGAGAGTCCGGTGGCTTCGGTGCCAAAAACCAGGGCAACCGGGCCTGTGAGGTCTGCCTCATGGTATGGTTTTAAGGCCGTTAAAGCGGCAGCCATAGTTACTACCTTGTTGTTTTGAAACCAGAGAAGGGCTTCAGATGAGGTGGTCTGCAGAACGGGTACTGTGAAGATACACCCCACACTCGAGCGAATGGCGTTGGGATTGTAGATGTCGGTTGGGGTATCGCAAATCCATACAGCATCCACGCGTGCGGCATCTGCCGTTCTGAGAACAGCCCCCAGGTTGCCGGGTTTTTCAACACCTTCCAGAACGATGAAAACCGGGTTGACCCGATCCTCGAAATCGCCTGCAGTATAGTATCGCGGACGGAAAAGGGCGATAAATCCGTCGCTCCCTTCACGGTAGGCCAGTCGTGCGAACGATTCGCCGGATAGGGTGTAGGTGACCGGAAAACGTTTTTTCAGCACGTTCAGCAGGGCGTGATCGCACATCCCTGTGGCGGCAAGTAATTCTACCGATTCAAAGCCAGCCTGCAGCGCGAGCCCTATTTCCCGAGATCCTTCAACCACTATCAGATTCTGTTCACGACGTTCCGACTGCTTGGCCTGAAGCCGAAGCACCGATTTGATGTGTGGATTCTGCGGACTGGTGATATCGAAGGTCATATTTTTTTTGGCCTGACAATGGCGGTGGCAAAGGTACGGAAAAGCATTCAACAGGCAGTGGTGGTAGTGGATTAGATAACTGTCAGGAAGGCTTGCGGCCAAGCGTTGAACCGTAACTTTTCAACAATACGTAATAGTTATTAACAAAAGAGGCGTCACGCTTGACTTGCCGTCCTTTTTGTTGTAATTTTGTTATTACGTAAATACGTAATGTTATGACAAATCATCCTGACTGGGCATTAAACCACAAGCAAAAAGGAACAGAACTAAGGCTTCTGAAAGGGCACTATTATCTGTATGAAGTACATAGCAAGTGGGATCCCGAGAAAAAACGGGCAAAAAAGATTACGGGTAAACTCTTAGGAAAGATAACAGAGCAGGATGGATTTATTATGTCGGACAAAGATCGCCTTCGAAAGAAGGAAGTATCAATATCAAAAATTACAGTCAAAGAGCTTGGCGTTACAGTTTTGATTCAAGAGGTTTTAGCCAACTACATTACCTTGCTGAAAAAACATTTCCCTCTTCAATGGCAAACCATAATAGCTCTTGCCTACGGGCGGATGCTCTACCAGTCGCCTCTTAAAAACATGGCCTTTCATTTCCATCACAGCTTCCTGTCTGAATCCTATAAGGAGGCAATGCTCTCCGGCAAAGATTTAGGTGGCGTACTTAGGGGGCTTGGGTATGACAGGACTTCTATCGTATCATTTTTCAAAGAGTTCAACAAGGCCAGCGACTGTATTTTGTTTGACGGGACCGACATAACCTCCTGCTCGCATGAGATGGATATCAACAAACTGGGGAAAAGCAAAAAGGGGACATTTGATTCTTTGATTAACTTGATGTTCGTATTTTCAGTTGATCAGCAATTGCCCATTTATTATCGCATTACACCCGGGAACATAAAAGACGTAAAATCATTCAAACTATGTCTTGAAGAAAGTGGCGTTAAAGATGCGGTGATAATTGCAGATAAAGGGTTTTATTCGGAAAAGAATGTACTACAGCTCACGGACGAAGGACTGCAATTTATTCTTCCATTAAGAAGGGATAGCCTGCTAATAAACTATACACCTCTTGAGGATGGAAACAAGAAAGCAATGGATGGCTTTTTTAAATATGAAAAGCGGATAATATGGCATTATTCTCTTTATGAAGAAGGGCGCAAGGTTATTGTGTTTCTTGACCAGGAACTTAAAACAACTGAGGAAAAGGACTTCCTAGAAAGGGTTGAATCTTGTCCGGATGAATACACCATTGAAAAGTTTCATAAAAAGCAATACAGTTTTGGAACCATTGCCATGCTTACCAATGTTATGAAAGGGCCTAATGAAGTGTACTCAGACTATAAAAGCCGCGGAGGAATTGAGCAAATGATAGACACTTTAAAAAATGTCGTGGAAGCTGACCGAACTTACATGCAGAACGAACAAGCTTTAGAAGGATGGATGTTTATAAACTACATTGCACTGCATTGGTACTATAAAGTATACCATCTACTACTGAAAAACGAACTAAACCATAAATACTCCCCGAATGATGTTTTTCAAATCCTTACCGAAGTTCGTAAAGTTAAAATCAACGATACTTGGCACAATTCAGAAGTTACACGCAAAACTTCTGACCTAATTGCATCGCTAGGTGTACATATTACGTAAAAAGGAAAAGTTACGGTTCAAATGCTTCGCATTTTACCAAGACGAGGTATAATAAACCATCAATTTCCAAATAGTAAGCCATTTCCTACCATTGTAGTTCTCCATCTCCATCATATTTCAGGACGGAGGGGTAACTGGTTGTCGTTTTTCGAAGTGTTTTTCCGGGGAGATAGGGATTTTACGGATCGTGAGGTCGATAAAAAAAGAAGGCAGGCGGAACTGAGTACCGCCCTGC
>CAZKCK010000326.1:0-4069 GCA_964550695.1 uncultured Bacteroidales bacterium
AGTTTTGAAAAGCGAACAACAGCCTACAATTATGTAAATGGAGTGGCACAGAACACAGTGACATTCAACATCGACCCTTGTTTTTATAACCCTGCAGTGCTGACGAGTTCAAATGTTGCTAATCCGGTCTGCGATATTCAGACAACCAATGCCAGAAGCGGGCTCTATTCTGTCAAAGCATCCGGGAGTATAAATAGCAATGTGCCGGCATCTTATAGCTACAAGACTTCGGCTGTCAAAATTGCAGTCAAACCAAAAATGAAACTTTCTTTCTGGAAAAAAACTGAAAACGAGTTGGGCCGCTATGTGTTCGTTGATTTGATGACCAAAAACGGAAGGAACCTCCGTGACAATGGGTACAGAGATCAAAATAGCACCAGTATGAACCCCTCCGTTGGACATGGAACCACAGGAACCGGCTGGGAACAGTTTTCCTGTCAGTTTGGAAACGGAACCCTTTTGGGAGATACTATTACCGGAATTGTAATTGCCTACGATCATACCGGATCAGGCTCTTATTTAGCTTATTTCGATGACTTCCTGATAGAAGAGGGACAAGACACTCCAACTGCCACAAAACCGGCGGAACGCGATGAAAACAATTTTACTGTTTACCCAAATCCTTCGAATGGTCAGTATAATCTGAAAATGAATCAACCCGGTGAATATCACCTGATCGTTTATGATTCGTTTGGCAAATTGTTGATTAACAGAAAATCGGACAATTCACTCGAAACAATAAATCTCTCCGGTTATACAGCCGGAATTTATATTCTGAGTATTCTTTCCGATAGGAATAATTATGTACAGAAGCTTGTTAAACACTAAGAAACTGTTTAAATTTCATAATAATTATAAACGGTTCAACCCTTCCGGGGTTGGTACTTCAATTGCTCCACTTTCCGTAGGTTCCACCTACGGTTATTCAAATTGAACCCTTTTCAGGGTTTTCGAAGCAAAAAGTCCGAAGGACTTAAATATGAATAACCTCCGGTGATACGTTTATTTAATTGAACCCTTTTCAGGGTTTTCGAAGCAAAAAGTCCGAAGGGACTTAAAATATGAATAACCTCCGGTGAAACGGTTATTTAATTGAACCCTTTTCAGGGTTTTCGAAGCAAAAAGTCCGAAGGACTTAAATATGAATAACCTCCGGTGAAACCGGAGGCAGAGGAATAAATATGATTTGGAACCCCAACGTGGGTTCAACTATAGTCTAAATAAAATTTAAACATAGGGACTAAAATAAAGGCCGAAAACGACAGAGTGAAAATATAATTGTAATTTTTTAAAAGTAATAATGTTATGAAGGAGCAAAGTAATTTGGACAACGGAATGGGCAACACAAACCATTTCACAAACGGGGTAAGCCTGAAAAGCCAGACGAATAGGGTAAATTTCAGAATTTCAAAAACTGTTTCAAAGTTGGGTAAAATGGCTTTGATTGCCATGATAGCCATGTTTCATGCAGGGATGGCTAATGCTCAGGTGGGGGCAAATAGCCAGCGAGCGAACCAACAAAGCATAAGAACTGTTTATCCTACAAAGGATTGGGTTATCTCTGACTTTGTTGTGACCGATCCGGGATTTGGCGCAAAAGCCGAGCCGGGGTTTGACAACAGATTGGCTTTCCAGGCTGCTATTGATGCTGCTTATAACAACGGCGGTGGTGTAGTGTATATACCGGCGGGCAATTATGAGTTCCGCAGCACACAAACCGCCACCAGGAACGTCAGAGTTCGTAAGGGCACGGAGCAAACCATGAAAGACTTTAATTACCAATCTGTTCTGAATCTCCCACCGAGTGTGCAGCTCCGCGGCGACTGGGCGGATCCTGAACTAAACAATGGGAAAGTTCTCGGAACCATTCTTGAAGTGCGTGTTGGCAAAAACGCGCCCAATTATAACGGAACTGTGGAAAGTTGGTGGAACGACTCGCAAGCTGGCAGCGCACTCCGCACTACCTATACCAGCATTGCCGACAGATTTATTGAGATGAATTCGGGAACCGGCGTAACGAACTTGTCAATTTGGTATCCTGAACAGGATATCAATGACATAAAACCATATCCATGGACATTATTCCAACCAAGCAGCGACTGTGCGACTGTTGAAAACGTTACGCTTGTAAATGCCTACAACGGTTTCTATTCCGCTCCGAGCGAACTGCATTATGTTTTGAACAGCTACATGACGGCCCTCAATACAGGAATCGAAATCCATGTTTGTACCGACATCGGACGTATCGAGAATGTCAAAATAGACCCGAAATACTGGGCAAATTCTGGACTTCCAGGTTCACCCACACTTGAAAAGGTTACCGAATACACGAGGGCGAACGGCACAGGATTCAACATGCACCGCTCCGATTGGGAGTATGTGTCGTATCTGTATGTCTCCGGTTATAAGACGGGTATGTGGGTCGGCAGAGAACCCGGTTACTCCGATACTCCAAACGCTCAGTTTTATGAAAATCACATCAAAAATTGCGGAACAGGTTTATATGTTCAGGCTGTCAACCCATACGGTTTGCTTATTTCCAATTCTACCTTCGGAGCCGGGAAAGATGGCAATGCCGTCTATTTCTTTAACGATTTCAAAACTTCCGTTCAATTCAACGGGGTTGATTTCACAGGACCCATCGTCAGCGATGGCAGCGACGGAGCGATATCCTTTGAGAGCTGTACATTTAGTGAATACAGCGAATACGCGCTTAGAATAAACAATGGCAATGCCCTGCTCACTCAATGCGATTTTAAGAAACCTGCAGGTCATGTGTTTCTGGGCACAGATGTGAATACGCTCAAATCGGTGAACTCCGGCTATAAGCGCAAATTGGAAATCAAAAATAACAGCAAATCAGCCAAAGTTGAGATTTATAACGGTAAAGAATATTTGTTTGATCCGATTCCTAAAAATATAAAAACTGATATTAAAGTACACCCGAGGCCGGCGTCCAACAATGTTTCGAAAGCCGATCTGCCGAGAGCAACGGGCATTAACAATGACTTGCCAACAGAGGATGTATCTGGTAAATTGCAAACTGCACTTAACCTGCTTAAGGCTGGAGGCGGCGGTACACTGTACCTGCCAGGTGGAAGATATTTAGTTAACAATCCTATCAAAATTCCTTCGGGAGTTGAATTGAGGGGAACATGGGATGTACAGCACCATACCCAAAGTGGTGGTGCTGGTATATTTACTACCTATGCCGGCGGTGCAGCCGGAGAAAAGGGTGCTTCACTTATACAGCTCGAGGCAGGTGCAGGCATCAGGGGAATTACCATCGCGCAACTTAATATCGCATCTGATGGTTTTAACGTGGAGAATCCCAGAACAACTCCTTTCCTGATCCAGGGACAAGGGCCAAAAGTATATATTGTTAATGTGACTGAGATCGGCGATAAAGGGATAGACCTCGCTTCCTACAACACCAGCGGACACTATGTTGATTATTTTGCCGGTGTACTTGCCAGGGCAGGCATTTGGGTCGGCGGAGGTGCTGAAGGTGGATTTATCAGGAATATGCAGCTCAATCCGCATTATGGATCAAGACTTCCACAAGGAGGGCAGGGATATCCGAAAATATCTTTAACACGCTTCTTACAATCAAATTGCAGTGCACTTAAATTTGCCGACATCAAAAACCAGACGATATTCAATAATTTCGTTTACGGATCATTTTACGGACTACATTTCCTGAAAGATGCAATAACAGGTAAGTATCCTGGAGAAATGACGGTTATTGGTCACGGTTCAGACGGATGCTCGTATTCTTTATTTGTAGAAGACGCCGACAAAAATACCAAATTGATCGCGATCAACTCCGAATTGGTTTGTACGCGAACAGCAGAGCCTGTCAGGTCATATATTCTTATGGGAGGCGAAGCCAATACCAGTAAAGTTCACCCTGATGCCCAACTTATCCTGTACAACAGTGCGTTTTGGGGCAGTCCTGTCATAGGGGCAATCATAAACAGCGGCACAGTGCGTTTCCAACAGGCAAACTTCCAGCGGTCAGGTGCTCCCGGCATTGACAACAGAGGCGGAAAAGCGCATGTGTACTCTT
>CAZKCK010000327.1:0-4067 GCA_964550695.1 uncultured Bacteroidales bacterium
CAATTATTGACTTTACCCCCAACCAAAAAGCCATCAGAAGTAGTTCCGGCAAAGCCACCCACATATCCATTGCCACTGACCCGGCCGGTTGCATAGCAGTTTTCAATCAAGTATTTTCCATAATTTTCACCTGTTAACCCGCCGATTTTATCGGCTGAAACGCCTGCCCAAACTGCCACCGAAGCGTAGCAAAATGTAACTGAAGATGCATCGTTATAGCCAATCAGGCCGCCCAAACTGCCGGCGTAAGTTTGTTTACCTGTTAAAATGCCAGTGGCAAAGCATGTTTGAACCGTTGAAGTTAAGCATTCCCCGATTAGCCCTCCACTATAGCTTCCGCCAGTAATTGTTACATTTGAAACACCTAAGTTGGTGATTGTTGCAGATTCGGCAACTCCAAACAAGCCAACCCGATTGTTTGTTCTGTTTATATAAAGATTTGAAATTTGATGGCGTTGCCCATCGTATGTTCCTGTGAAGACGTCAGTAATATTCCCTATTGGCACCCAACCAGTTATTCCCCAATCACCCCCCTGACCTGTTGGGGAAGCATCAATATCAGCAGTTTGCACATAATTATATGTCATACGGGCAGCCCTTGCCGGACTTGGTACAATAGCATCAGAAGCAGCTATCCAGAAAAGATTCGCCAGTGTGGCAATCTGGTAAGGGGATCCAACTGTTCCATTGCCACCGGCAGGCGGAGTAGCAGTTTGCGAAAGAAGGCATATACTCGTCATGAATATAAAACCAATTATCAGCAGTGATTTTTTCATAAAACAATTATTTATACATTTGTTATCCTTTAGTTAAGCAAAAGAAAGCAACTTCAGTAAATTTGGTTGTTCCTTTCCGTTGGGTGGCAATTATACAACATATTAAACCCTTGTAAAATGTATATGTATGAACGGTCAGTAATGGATGATATCCGGCAGTTGAAAATGAGTATTCGTTTTCTGTTGGTATTGCTTTTTGCTGCCGGAATGCTAAAAGGGCAAACAATAACTCCAAAAAACCACGAAGCAGATAGCCTATTTAAATTATTGCCAACTGCTTCACGAACCCTGAACGTTGGTGAATTAAATAATCTGGCCCGGTCGCAGGTCCGGAACAATCACAGGTTAGCAAGAATTTATGCCGGGGCCGCACTTGTTCGTTCAAAACAAACCAATGATAAATACAACCAGACCGTTGCATTGCGCATGCTGGGGGATATTGAGACCCAGGTAAATCATTACAGTGAAGCTAAAATATTTTACCGGGAAGCCCTTGAACTGGCAACCACCGCAAATGACAAGGAACTTTTGGCAACAATCATGGATAGTAAGGCTTATATTTGCGAAATTGAAGGTTCCTATAATGAAGCCATCAGGCTAATCAAAAAATCTCAGGCATTGCGGTCGGCCACTAAAAACAAGATAAGCAACGCGCAGTCATTCCTGAATCTGGGGAATATTTATCAGCTAAAAAGCAAATATGACAGTGCTTTCATGTGTTTTAACCAGGCGCTTGTATTGTATGAAAAACTGAACGAATTAAATGGCAAAGCCCGCGTTTACAATAATCTTGGGAACATCCATTTTTATCTGGCCAATTATGATACGGCCGTTTATTATTTTCAAAAATCTTTAAAAATTAAGGAACTCACCCATGATCAACCGGGTGCCGCCCGGACCCTCAATAACATTGCAGCAGTTTATTATCAGGGAGGCCAGCTTCAACAGGCACTCGATTATTATCGGCGCAGCCAGTCAATCAATACACTTTTCAGCAAGGAAAACTGTTATGGAAATATAGGACTGGTATACAGTGACATGAAACAATACGACAGTGCCCTGTACTATCATTCCCTTGCGCAGAACCTTTATGAAAAAGCGGGCAACCAAAAAGGCATTGCCTCTTCGCTCACCAACAAAGGGCTTTTGTTTATCAATCGTTTGGAGTACCCCAAAGCACTGGAACACCTGAATAAGGCGCTGGTTATTAATATCCAGCTTGATGAAGGCTCTGAAATTGCACTTACCACGCAGTACATTGGTTATGTGTATTTACAACAGGGCCGGTTAGATGATGCACTCAAAACAACACTTGACTGTCTGGATTTATGCAACCGGCTAGGGCTCAGGAAACAAAAAATGGAGGTCAGCAAACAGTTGTCCGAAATCTACCATCAACTCGGAAATCCGGAAAAAGCTTTCGCCCACATCACACAATACAACAACCTGCGTGATTCAATTTTTGATGAAGAGCAGCAGGTTAAGATTGCAAGGATGATGGAAAAATATGAAATAGAAAAAAGAGAACAACAAATTTTCCTTCTCACTGCCGAAAAAACAAACAGCGAACTTAAACTGCAGAAAAACAACATCATGGTTTTCAGTCTGTCAGCAATATTCCTGCTGATTGCATTGGTTTCATGGTTGTTCTTCAACAGATTCAGAATGAAGCGCAACCAACTTCAGTTGGCTCTTGAATGGAAAGCTGCCGATATAGAACACCGGTTGGTGCAAAGTCAGCTTAATCCTCATGTTATCAGCAATTCTGTTCAAACCATCCGGACTTTTTTAACAAAGGACAATGTTGAAAAAGCACATCATTACCTGGATAAGTTTTCCCATTTTTTAAAACTGATTTTAGTCAGTTCACGACAATCATTCATCACGCTTGCCAACGAAATAGAACTGATTAAAGCCTATCTCGAACTCGAACAAATAAACAGGGACAAAAAGATAAATTTTACAATTACTGTTGACCCATCACTTGACTGTGATGCCATTGAACTGCCTTCTATTTTTATTCAACCCTTTGTTGAAAATGCCATTAAGCATGGTTTAAAGCCACTTGAAAAAGATGGCTTAGTGCAAATTAAATTTCTTAAAGTAAACAAAAACCTGCTTTGCATCATCGAAGACAATGGGGTGGGCAGAAAAAAAGCTGACGAACTCAAAAAGAATAAACTTGCACTCTTCCCATCTCTCGGGAATCAACTTATAAAAGACCGTGTTAAACTACTTCTGAAACTTGAGCACCTGGCTATTTTGATCAAAACAACGGATCTGTATGACTTGTCAGGAAATGCTGCAGGCACAAGGGTCGAAATCACAATACCTGTCGACAATTAACAAATCAGCGATAATATTATGCAGAATCGATTATGAAAGCTTATATAGTAGATGATAACCCAAACGACAGACAAGTATTAAAACAGTTACTTGCCAATTATCACGACCACATTGCCATTGCTGGTGAAGCAGAAAGCGTTAATGAGGCATATAACTATTTAACCTTAAATACTCCAGATGTTGTTTTTTTAGACATACAGCTTCAGGATGGTCTAGGATTCGATTTGCTGATAAAAATTACAAACATTAATTTTAAAGTAATTTTCACAACTTCGCATGATGAATATGCCATCAGAGCCATAAAATTCAGTGCTTTGGATTATCTGTTGAAACCTTTGGACCAAAACCAATTTGAATCGGCTATTGCAAGGCTGTTAAAAGAATGCGATGATACGGTGTATTTCAGAAAAATAGAAGCATTGCTTGGCAATATCAATGAGTTTAACAAGATCGCGCTTCCATCGGCCAACAGCATCCGGTTTATACCCATCGAAAACATCATACGCTGTGAAGCCGACTGCAATTACACCTGGTTTTTTTTAAAATCTGGCGAAAAAATACTTGTATCACGAAGCCTGAAAGAATACGATGAATTGCTGGAGCCACTTCATTTCTTCAGGGTACATCAGTCTCATTTAATTAATCTTAAATATGTTGCAGCCTTCAACAAATCAGACGGAGGCGTGGTAGTGATGGATGACCATGCTGAAATTATGGTGGCACGCCGACGGAAAGATCAGTTGCTGGCCCTGTTAATGAAATGATTATAAATTTTGATTTACCCTCAACAGAGCGGAATTTATAAGAATTACAACCTGATCAAAACCATCACAATTTCGATTCATTACATAATGGGACCAAATGGTTGATAAAATATCCCGGTGGCTTCGACGCCCTTTTGGGGGTTCGACAGGCTCACCCACCTCAGGGCAGGAGCTCACCCAC
>CAZKCK010000328.1:0-4060 GCA_964550695.1 uncultured Bacteroidales bacterium
CTAAAAAACAACGATGTTGTTGTTCCTCCAATAGTTTGCGAAGCCAACCCGTTGAATACAAATGTACCAGAGTTTGAATTAAATGTACTTCCGTTATTCTGGAAGTTTCCTCCTATGGAATGTGAAAGGGATCCTGAGGTAAATTCTGTTCCGGAACCAAGAGTAAAGTTACCAAGTATGGAAAGCGGATGGGTAGGTGAAGCTGATACACCGCCTGATAGTGTGAGATTACCGTGAATTGAAAGGGAAGAGGCCGGAAAAGTTTTTGTTCCGCTTCCACCAAGTGTAATGCTTCGGTAAGAGCCGGTGCCATCAGGAATTAAAACAGTTTGTGAGCCTGATTTTCCGTAAACGACCGTATTGTCATAAACATCAGCGTACCACTTTCCTGTACCGTAACGGGTAAGGGAGTTAAGAATATTTACTGAACTTCCGGCCTGATTTGTGAGATCTGCACCAGTTACAATTTCAATGTCGTAAAAAAGGGAATTCCCTGACAGGGTTGATCCGGGATTTAAAAAGACAACCTTGCTTGTTCCCGGATCGTTACCCACTGGATTTTGGTCTTCCCAACCTCCTGACAAACTTGTTTTAATATTTAAAGTTGAGTTCCCCATCGTTAATATACCTCCTTCTTCAATTGTCATGGTATTTATAGTAGTAACCGAAGGCAGCACCGGGTCATTCGGAGTAAGGGAGGCATTTGGGATAATGACATGACTTAAATCACTGGGTAAGCCCGTTGGGGTCCAATTGGTTGATGTACCCCAGTCTGAATTAACAGATCCATTCCAGGTAAAGTGATTTGTTACAAAATCGGATAATGTAAATACAGTTCGCCATAAATGCGTTGGCAGAGTAATAAAATAATCAATTGGAACATTGGCTAAGCCTATAAATTTGTTTGTAAAGTCATAGGCAGCCCGTCCGTGTTCGTCAGCTGCATACCCGCCGGCAATGTCGTAATCCCAGGTAACAGTATTTGCCTCGGTATTCGTATGATATGGCGATATACTGCTGGTCATTTCATTAGCCAGATAGTGAAAATTGGCAGATAAGTGAGATGTGGACGTATAACCTACCGGCACCTCCGGTACAATTTCATAAGTCCTTTTAAAACCTTTCGGAATTCCGGGAGGAGTTGTTCCAATGGTTATATAAACTGAAATTGCAGTTGGCATTGTCCCAGGGGAAAGGGAAATTGTTGTAAACTGATGCCCAAAAGAGTAGGCTGTGTTTTCAAGGATGACTGACCGCCTTACCCTGCCAGTAACATCCCCGATTCCGGTAGTAGTTGAGGTTGCTCCCATATTCAGAACAAAGGAGTTCAGATAATCAGTAATCAACGTACCGGGGTAGGACCCGTAACTAATGGTCATTTCTAAACATCCTTTATTTGCCGAAGGATTAGCCGAATTCAGATTAAGAATTCCATTTACTGTAATATCGCCACTTGCAGTAGCTCCTCCGGGAGTACTTATAGTCAGGTTATTGTAAGTTCCTGAAATGGCATTCTGGGCTAAAGTATTGTTGTTATAACTCACTGTCCCTCCCCAGGTTTTTCCGGAAGGAATTGGAGTAGAAGATGAATTCTGGGTTTCTATTGTGCCGTTGTTAACGACAGAATTGAGAGTTCCTCCGAGAAGGTTTGTACCCAAATCCAGGGTTTGGCCTAAACCCACAGTAAGTGTTGCATTAACAGAAAGATCATTATTAATAGTCACAATATTTGTGGCAGTTGTGTTAACAGTTAAATTGTTGAGTAAATTTGTGGATCCAGGAGTTGTTTGGTCGAAACTAATAGTCCGGTTTGTTGCTCCTTCAACGATTAAATTACTTCCGGCACTACCCCTTAATCCTCCTGCTACTGTATTTATTACTCCGCCTTTGATTGTCAATGTATTGTTTCCAATTGCCAATTTCCCGGCCAAAAAAGTGAGTCCCGTCGAATTGTTATTAATAACCAGGTTATTGGCCAATGTAGCAACCTGATTGCTACCATTCATGGTGAAATTTTTAAGGAGGTTAGTATTTCCCGGAGTTGATTGATCAAAAATCAAAACCGGAGATCCGGTTACAACCAAATTGCTATTTGAGCTTCCCCTTAACCCCCCAGTTCCCGACATAGTTCCGCCAAGGGTTAAGGTAAGTCCACCAATTGTTAATAGTCCGGATGTACACGTTAAATTGCCCGAAACAGTAAGATTTCCGTTTAATGATACTCCGGAGCTGTTATTTATAATTAAACCCTGAATGGGAGTCGTATTACTAAAGGTTTGGGCTGCAGCTCCAATCAATTCCACCGTTCCCGAAGTTGAATTGAAGGTTCCGCTGTTATTCAGGCTACCTCCTATTTGGAGTTTTCCCGGAGAAGTTACGGTGATGGCCCCCCCTGAATTAATTACAATACTGTTTCCGGCAGAGGTACCTGTAATATTCGGATACCTTGGCCGACCTGCAGGAATAACAACAATTGCCGGGCTGGTCGAGCCTGGAATCGTACCATTGGACCAGTTCCCTGCGTTATTCCAATTATTATCCAGATCACCCGTCCAAAATGCATTGGAAATGCTAAAATGCGAGATCTGGTTTGAGTTGAAATTTGATATGTCTGGCCCGGAAAGTGCAGTTGAGAAGATAACAATTTCTGAAATTGAACCATTAAAATATGCATTACTGACAGGTGAATAATAACCAATGCTAAATAAACCAAGATCAGTAAGGTTTGTAGCCTGGCTGTTTGATAAAGTACCAAGAGACACCCCGTTTTTAAAAAACTGACAGGTTGTTGCGGAGGTTTTTACTGCAGAATGCAGTTCAAGTGAAGTTGTGGCCTGAGTAGTGAAATTAATATCGGACCCGTATTGAGCAAGGGTAAATTGATTCGAGTTTCTGTAACCAAAATGCGAAATTGTATTGTTTGGCCCTCCATAACCTGACGTACTAAGAATAAAACTGTAAGTACTTGATGAAACATTTGAACTTGCCTCAGCGGAAACGCAATTCAGTGTATATGGGGTTCCTGTAAGCCAGGTTGCGGGTGTTCCTGTTCTCAGAAACGATGACATAGATGAGGAAAACTGAATTGAAGGCCTCCCATTGGAATTAATCAAGCTACCCGAGCTAACAATTTTCGGCTGATTAGTTGTGGTAGCAACCTGCAAGGCATCACGGCCATAACCGCTTTGATCATACCAGGTTTTTACGAAAACATCCGTTAACCCCGAAAAGTCGCCGAAAGTAACAGGAACTGTATAGCTTTTATAACTTTGATCTGAAACGGCAGCCCCGGCATTGCTGGCAAGGGTTAGTTGCAAGTCATTGGTAATGGTTGAAATAATCCCAAGGGTAATATTATTACTAATAAGAAGTTGCCCGACGGTCAATTCGGAGGAAAAAAAAGTATTGGTACCAGTAATAATTGAAGAAGTTCCGGCATACCCTATCCCCGAAACTGCCACCGCGTCTCTCGCATTTAATCTCATTAAACCATTGGAAATAATAGATGATATTGTTCCCAAATAGGTATTATCGGTTTTATATATTCTCTGACCTACCGACAATTCACCTGAAAAATTGGTTCCGTTACCAGTTACAATCGCTGAAGTTGTTTTGAACGAGAGGTTATTATGCGCTGATAAACATCCATTATTTAATGTAAGCGAAGTATTTGACTGAATTGTCTTTACTATTCCTAAAAATGTATTGTCGCTTTTGAATAATTGATCACCAATTGCTAATTCCGTTAAAAATTGTGTCCCTGAACCTGTAATTGAAGTTGATCCCAATGTGGCAATAATGTTACCAGTTTTTAATACCACAATTGTAATTGTTCCGGTTTTTGATTCATTCGAGGAAATTGTCCCCGATTTTAATATACCAAGGCCAGACCCCACTGTTACCGAAGGAATGATGGTAAGGGAACTTGAAAAGCTTACTTCTTTAGGTGATAATGCAGGGTCAAAGCCAATGTTTGCTTCCAGGTTGTCTGATGACCTCCGGACTTTAATTGCCGGCCCTGTATATGTCGTACTCAATTGCCGAAGACCGTAGGCAGCCT
>CAZKCK010000329.1:0-4054 GCA_964550695.1 uncultured Bacteroidales bacterium
TTGACGGATCCGCCAATAGCCGGACAAGTTTTACACGGATTTTTTTGGAACGCAGATGACACGGATTGAACGGATTAACGCGGATTTTTTTTAATCTTATCGGAAACCATCTGCTATATCCGAAATATCTCTTCCTTGCCTGATTATGGCACGTGCAATGGCAGGCAGGCATTTTCTTTTTTTTGGAACACTGACCCACCAGTGGCCGGTCAAGTGTTACAAGGATTTTCTATTATGGCAATTGATTGCACCCGGATAATCTATGTTTAACTTTTTAGGGGTTTGAGTTTAAAAACAAATTAATCGAAGTTATTGACGAAGGTTTACATCTTTTTGTAAGACGAAACTTTTCTTCCCACCAAACCCAAAGGAGAAAAAGAATGAGATAGAATACACCTCTAAAAACATAATCATGGCTAAACTTCCACCATTCGGGATAGTAAAAAATCGTAATCGCCACTCCGGTTAAACGTATGATATTGGCGATGTGCATCAGTATCATGGCTAGCGGGATAAACCACAATTTGTGTTTGGCTTTGCCCGGAAATAATAAAAAGAGGCATAAAGCCTGAAGGATTTGCTTAAATCCTGAGCAACTGGTATTTATGGCCATCCAACTGCCAGATTGAAAGGTTATGGTATTGTTGCTTCCAGTGAATTGATAACCAAAAAAATGCAACACAAATGATGTATGGAGAAAAGCTAGTCTGGATAGCCATAACTGGGTATTATCAACTAATTCCGCTATTGGTTTGAATTGAAGATTATTCGCCCAATATCGAAAAGAATAATGGATTACAAGGGTAATGATTATAAATAAAATAATTCCTTCGATTGGCTGAAGTAACTTGCGTGCGTAGTCTAGTTTCTGAAACATTGCCTTTTTTATTAATAATTCATGATTATTGTGCAATTCCTGAAAAGGAAAAGTAATTTCATTTAATAAACCTTTAAATACGAAAGGCACATTAAAGTAGTGCATTTCTTTTAGTAATCATCAGTAATACCCGTGTTATTTGTCTTCTTTTATATTTGAACACGGATGCTTCGGCAGACTCAGTACAAGTGAGGCGGATTGGACGGATTTACACAGATTTTTGTTTCTTATAAATATTAGCATCTGCCTTCTTTCTTTTATCCGCGACCATCAGTTACATCCGTCCCGATAGCTATCTGGATCCGTGTACCATATTACCTCAATTTTATCAATATTCTTTTACCTTGATTTTTGACCAAACCAGTTCTTTTATCCACGGCAAAGGCATATCATTCCAGCGCCGGGGGTGGAAGTTGAGCATGGCTTGATTGAGGAAAATTTGTTCGTTGTTTGTTGTTCCCCGATAGCTATCGGTGTTCGGTGTTCGTTGTTTGTTGTTCGGTGTTCGGTGTTCGGTGTTCGGTGTTTGTTGTTCAGCTGTTCAATAGGCGTCATCAGTGTTCTTTTTGATTTGGAACGCAGATGACGCGGATCAGACGGATTTTCGCTGATTTTTTTCCAAAGATTTAAATTTTTAGTCTTGGGTTTCAATATTTTTTATCCGTGGTCATCCGTAACATCCGCGTTATCCGTGTTCAGCCTTATTATCCGTGTTCAGTATTTTTATCCGTGATCATCCGTAATATCCGTCCCGATAGCTATCGGGATCCGTGTTCCATATTACCTCAATTTTATCAATATTCTTTTACCTTGATTTTTGATGTTTTGAAAAACAAGTTCCTTTAGCCAGGGTAATGGTTTGTCGTTCCAGCGTTGCGGGTGGAAATTGAGCATAGCCTGAATGGGGAAAGTACCTTCATTCAATACCCTGATGATATCACTGGTGGTGTTGTGGTATTGTAGCTTCAGGAATTGCGGGTTGGTGATGGGGTTTTCTTTGGTGGCTTTGTCGCGGACGTTTTAGAGATGACCGTCCCAACGGCGACCGGTGTCGGTGATGTAATAGAGTTGATTGAAGTTGATGTCGAAACAGGGTTGGGTGAGGATGGTGAATAGTGTATTGGATATCCCTTTAACTCTAATTTATTGGATGGAAAAGACTTAGTGAGTATTGTTTTTTAGTTTTGCCTTTGATCGAAACAACATGCTTTAAAATAAAATTAAATTTTCTGATATTTGATGCATATAAGCTTCCGGGACTTCAACTGCCCTGGCATAACGTTCCCATTGTGAGACGGCTTGCAAAACCTGTGCTATAATTTCTCCGGGATAACGTATATCAGCATGAGGGGCAACAGCAATCAAATCATCATAGGTGAAAAGCTCACGCTTCCCGTTCAGGGATAGTTGATGGTAGCGTGTCCAGGTTCCTGATGGTGAATAAGAATAGCACACATCGTAGGCAGGGGCCAACGACCATTGGCCTTGCTTATCCATCATGAAAGCATGGTTTTTTGTATGGTCGTCATGATTGCGTGCCACTACATTAAAAACCATCCTGCGGTACATCTGCTCCATTTCGGAATGGGATAAATAAAGCTGACGCATCACCTGAAAAAGCTGTTCATACGAATACCGCTTGTCCCTGTCGAAATGAGCCAATCCGCAAAGGGTCTGTATGTGTATTTTCTCTCCGGCTTCGTTACGGTCGAATCTTTTGGTCATAAAATGAGCTTGCTGGCCTTCATGCCACAAACGAGATTCGGTCATAAGAATTCCACAATCCAAAGCCATTTTATGAAATGCGTATTCAATCCGGCCAATACCTGTAGGATTGTCTTTTATTCTTCCACCTTCTAACCCATCAAATTTCAACAGCCAATAGGTGAAACCAGGAGGTGCTTTCACCTGTCCTGATCGCAACTCTTTTGTGGTTTCGTTGTATGCGATGATGGCTTTAGGCTTGGCTCCACCGGCTGAGGTTCCTACCTTCAATACATCTATCAATGCTTTTTTATTTTCGCTCAGCTTTGCCTGGAAAATTTCCCGTTCATTTAAAATGCTTGCGGCCATCGCCGTCAGTCCGCTCATTTCGATTTGGGATGATTCGTTCAACAAAGGTTCATCCATGACCGGCTCATACTCCAAAGCGCCCATTCCTCTTTTGCCGATATACATTAACCTGTCAACCGGAGTTATCTGCATTGGATAGCCTCTTCGTGAAAACCACTCGTCAATCACCGAGTTTCCGTAGTCATCGGGCAACGAATCCGCAATAAGACCCGGAAGACCTTGATAGGTTTTAAAGCTTAGGGCAGGAAATGAAAAAATACGTTCCCCCCGACGCAAATCTTCCAGTGGCATTGTCAGTGGTGCTATATTCAGGCCAGTACGCGTAAACGAATCGAAAAACTCCAGCACGGCTGTCTCACGTTGACGGTCCCAAACGATAGCAGCTACTTCTTCCCCCCATAAAGTGACTTTTAATACGGTATCCATATTTTATTCCTTTTGCGGCCGCACACGTTGTGTCTCTTTATGGACCTGTTTTAATAATGCAACGGGACTTATTTGTTGCTCCGGCAGCAATAGTTCCAAATTTGGGAGCAAACGTAAAACCCGCATCACTGCAACCAGCATATTGACCGACACTGAATTGCCTTTTTCGATTTGTGACACTGTGAACAAACTTATACCTGCTTTGCCTGCAAGTTGTCGTTGTGTCAGTTTTTTATTGATGCGTTCCTTTTTGAGCCTGATACCAATCTCTGATACAATATCAGCGTTGCTTAAACTATTCCAATCCATATTTGTCTTGCTTTACTTAAATGCAACAAAGATAAGCAAATTACTTCGATAAAAACAGCAGATGCTATTATTATCTTTGTTTTTTTAGATTTATGATTGAAAATACTATTCTTATTATGTTTGAACACTGATGCCCCCAAAGGACGGGACAGGCATGGATTAACTGATTTGCACGGATACTTCGACATGGTTCGGCGTTGCTAACCAACCATGCTCAGTACATGTTTTTTATCAGTGGTTATCATTAACATCCGTCCCGATAGCTATCGGGATCTGTGTTCTTTTTATTTTGGAACGCGGATAACGCGGATTGGACGGATTTACACAGATTTTTGTTTCTTATAAATATTAGCATCTGCCTTCTTTCTT
>CAZKCK010000330.1:0-1136 GCA_964550695.1 uncultured Bacteroidales bacterium
GCAACAATCATGGTTCCTTTGCCCTGTAATTTGCCTTCATTTGCTTTAAAACGGTAGGCATATATTCCGGCGGGCAGTCCCAATCGGTAGATAAACATACTTCTGGTTGAAATATTTCCATAGCGTTGAACCTCACGTCCCATAAAATCGTAAATAACCAATTCACCATTTCTTATGGTTGATGTACCACCAATGGTAAATAATGCATCTGATGTAAACGGATTTGGAATCACGCTGCATTTTACTGTTTCAAATGCTGGTTTCTCATTGAATCCTATCGAAATGCAGTTAATTTCGCCGGGAGTGCCATGCGGGGCGCATGAAGCCTTCCAGCTCTGGGCAAGTGCATTGTCGAGGCCCGGATTGATGAGTTCGAGCGTAGGGCCGTTGCCGTCAGGTTCTGTTGGCCAGGGAGCTGTATCATCATAGTTAACCGTATCAACCAGAAATTCATCAGGATTGTACAATCTGAGCAATTCGCCACCTCCGCTGAAACCAAAACCAACAGGCCCCACAAAGTTGGTTACTCCCGGGAATTTGTCTTTAAACATAACCGTGTCGACTGCAAGTACCAGATAACCATATGCCGGCATAACTGTTCCCTGCGGGAGGGTAAAGGCATGTGCATTGTCTTCATCTTTAAACACCCAGCCTTCCACATTCACGTCATAGGGTTGCGGATTGTACAGTTCAACCCAGTCGCCGGGGTCAAATGAAGGGTTTGAGTTGTAGTTTATTTCATTAATTACCAATGTATCATTCAATATTTTGGGCACAAAAACAGCCTTAATCTGATCGCCCTGTGTAAGATGAAGGCTGATTAATGCCGAAGTATCAGAAGGTGTTATGGTGTGGTTCTGCACAACCCAATGATCAAATTTATAGCCCTCGTCTGATGCAATCGCTTTCAACTTGATGGCTATATTACCGAAATAGCTCCCTGTCCATGGGAAATGATCCGGCGTAATGGAATTGATCTGGATTTTGCCTTTGCCTGCAGGCTCAACATTCAATGTTACAGGATAAGGACCAGTCAGATCGTAACAGGAACTTAGTCCGTCATTCATAATACTGTAACGCGTGGTTATAAAGTCCCTGATCTTTTGTACGTTGTTGTGCCATTGTACAAGGTTACC
>CAZKCK010000330.1:1236-4039 GCA_964550695.1 uncultured Bacteroidales bacterium
GCATCTTCATCCCAAAGGATATAAGCCCATTTTTTATGAAGGCCGGCCTCATTCAGTCCACGCCACCATCCCACATTCCAGTTCAGCCAGTCAGAACATACCACGTATGAATTGATGATCATGTAATCAGCCAGGCTTGTTACATCGTATTGGTCAGCAACATAGTTGTAAAAATCAGGATTGCTCATATCGTGGGTGGTGATGTAGGTATAAAGTTCCTGATAATCGTTGAGCGCCTGTTGTCCGCCATATTCGGCCCAGGTATTGCCCCAGAGAAGGATGAACTGAAGGTTGTACCGGTCTTGCCCGTAATAGTATTCACAGTAGTCGGCATCGTCTACTTTTTCGCGTATGGAGTAAACACCCCAGTATTGACCGTTGGCAAATAAAAGGCAACGCTCTGATTTCCGCCAGTCGAGGTGTTGTCCGCTGCTCTGTGAAAGTGATTCTACAAAATCATCACGTATCTGTGCACTGCTGTCAATTCCGGGGTAATTATCATCGCCGCAGGCCCTGATAATCAGCCGCTGAAATTCAGTACGGTCACTTGATTTGAAAAACTTTTCAGTCAATGCATTGCTGTATCCGTAATCATCGCGGCTTCGGCAATCGAGACTGCGTTGCGGATGAACCCAGGAATCCTGCCCGTGTTTGTCAAACTCACCATATGAAAGGGTCGTGCGCACCTTGTCACGGTTAAAGTACTCCATCGATCCCACCGGATAAATTGAAGTGTTTCCATTGAGAAGGGTTGTGAGGTTATTTGCGCCAAAACTCATGACCGGCAAAGTTGTATTTTCATTAATAAGGTAAGTATTGAATTCAATCAGACCAGGCAATATATTGGAATTATTGCTGAATGCTCTTACCTTCAATACTTTGGTGGTAGTAATAGAGATGGGTCCGGTGACCTGGGATGAGGTTGCAACTGGCTCAGTGCCATCAACGGTGTACCGGATTTTGGAATCGGGTTCAGTATTTGAAACGGTAACTGTTACAGCCGAGGAATAAAATCCGGCCTGAACATTTACCGTTGGTCTGTCAGTATATCTCAGGTAAGCCACTGATTCATTGTTTGAGGTTCCGGGTGTTGGTACGATAAATACGCTCCAGCCTGCTGCACCGTCGGTTGTGCGCCCGTTTGAATGGCCCTTCTGGGTTATGCTCAGAAGTTGTTGATCAATAATCACTGCCGATGGGTCGGAAAATACAACAGATTCAGGTTCAGCCTTTGTTTGAGTGAATTTAAAACTGGTATGTATGTTCCCCCCAATAACTTCATTGCGCCCCGAAGCCCATATTTTCAACATACCATGAGCTGCTATACTTACTCCGGAAGGAAAAATCCATTTATTTGGCTCTGTCGGATCATCGCTCAGGTAATATCCGGTGAGGTCAACCGCAGCACTGCCGGTATTGTAAAGTTCAATCCAGTCAGGATATTCATCATAATTATCAGTAAATGAACTTACATTGGAAGCCGAATACTCATTGATAACGACCTGCGCCTGAATGAACGTATTGAAAACCAGAGAAACCAGTACAATCAGTGTTAAAACGGCAAACTTTCTTTTCATAAATGATTAATTTTTGGTTGGTTATATTGGATATTATGATATTACGAGAGGAATTTCATTTTTTTCGGATAAGCAAAGTTAAGCAGTAATTGGAAGTGGACTAATTTTTAAACACATTCTTTTGGTGAAGTTGTACTACAAATATACATTTTTTGTTTATGATTTGTAATTATGCATGTACAGGGTGTTTTGGTTGTAATTTTGCCAATTAATCAGTAACCTTTCACATTCATCAATCATTCATTCATCAAAGCATTTAAAATATAAGGAATAATGAAAAAAAATCTGTCGGTTTATTGCCTGTTTGTATTCGTGCTTATGACGCATATAATTGTAGCACAAGATATTATTTTAAAAACAGATGGCACTACGGTAAACTGCAAAATTAAGGAAATCGGACTTGATGAGGTTAAATATACTTTGCCTGATTATTCAACAGATGTTACATTCTCGGTCGATAAAGAAAATATTTCAAAAATTACATTTGCCAATGGAAAGGAAATAACCTTTAAAAAGGAACTAACCAATCCTGCAAATTACGAAACCAACAGAAAGCATGCACTCAAAACCGGTTTCCTTTCTCCTTTATACGGATATACAAGCATTGGGTATGAATTAAGCCTGAAGCCCGGAAGGAGTGTGGAAGGTACCGCAGGTCTGATCGGCCTGGGTTTTGACCCGAATGATGAAAGCCCTCGGGGAGCATTTCTGAAATTAGGTTATAAGTTCATCAAAGATCCGGATTTTTACCTGCGTGGAATGCGTTACGCCCATCTTTTAAAAGGAAGTTATATAAAACCTGAAATCGGAATTACAGCATTTTCAAGGAATGAATGGCAATATGATGAATATTATCCATTTCAGTCGCACGAAGTACGAAAAGCAGTTGTATCTGCAGTAGTTCAGTTAGTTATAGGTAAACAATGGATTTTTGACAATGCTTTTCTGGTCGATATTTTTGGAGGTGTTGGATATGGATTTTCAACTAACTGGGGTTCAGGAGGATATCATTATGGATATATATTAACCGGCAGTAAATTCCCACTTGCCTTATCCTCAGGCCTCAGGATTGGATTCTTAATTAATTAATTTACTTATGACACCTGAAGAATTTCGCAAATTTGCCCACCAGGCAGTTGACTGGATGGCTACCTATCTTGAGGATTTGGGTTCCATGCCCGTAAAACCCGCAATCAGGCCCGGAGATATTAAAACCCAATTGCCCT
>CAZKCK010000331.1:0-4022 GCA_964550695.1 uncultured Bacteroidales bacterium
AAATTTCTGATTTTCATATTTCAAATCCTGTTGTTGCCGAAATTAAGAAAAATGGTATTGAAATACTAAACCACGCAGCATAACCGGGTAGGCTGCCCCACCAGCAGTAGTTAATATTGGAGAATCTCTAACTGCCGTTCTACAGTTCAGACGGTCTTCTATGCAGTCCTTCCTGACAATCTGACGGACGTTCAATTAGTTGGAATGTAACTTTGATGCGGTGGCATGAAAGGAATTGATAAAAAGGTGATCCCCAAAGGTTTTGACCAGATAAAAATTCCGTTGCATATGTCTGATATTGAATAAGGCTTTTGTATATTTGTAGGTGTAAACTAAAATTGCGTTTTAAAGGAACCTTCTTCACTTAATTGCGGAACTATCCGTAGGATTGCTTTGACACAACCTTTATAGGCAACATATAAAGCCTTAAATATGAAAAATCTGATCTTCCTGTTTTCTTTATTAATTACTAATTATTCATTTGGACAGACTTCGATTTATCATCCATTTCCAGATAGTAATTCGGGATGGAATTATTCTTATTATCAGTATATGTGTATGTTCGGAGATGCCAGAGAGGAATACTCAATAATAATTGCCGGCGATACCACAATTAATAGTCAAACCTATCATAAGCTTTCAATCCCCTATGTCAGCTTTTATACATCAGGTACTTGTACTCAAACTCATTTTCCGGAATACAAAGGTGCAATCCGTCAGGATGTTCTCAACAAGACTGTTTATTTTGTGCCTCCATCAGGTTCAACAGAAGAATTACTGTATGACTTTAATATAAGTATTGGAGATACAGTCCGAGGATATTTATCATCTAATTCCGGAACGTATGATACTGTATTATCAATTGATTCAGTGCTTGTTGGAAATGATTTTCGAAAAAGGTGGTATATCAATGACTGGTACGAAATTTACTATATAGAAGGCATAGGATCAACGTATGGGCTTCTGGAAAATTCACCCGGATACTCAACAGATGCTGATTTGTATAATCTTGATTGCTTTATGCAAGAGGAACAAACGCTTTATCCTGACACGAATACAAATTGCCAACTAATCACTTCTACAAATGATATCAGCTTTTTTCAGGATCAAGTGAAGGTTTTTCCAAACCCCTCAAAAGGGTCATTCTCAGTCGAGTTCGGACAGCCAAAGGATATTCAAGGCATTTCACTTAAGGACTTAGTTGGAAATACAATTTTTCATCAGGAAATCAAGGGTCAAAAAAAAGCTTATTTGGATAATATACCTTACGGTACTTATATTCTGACCATATTAGATAAAAATAACAGAACTGAAAACAGAAAGATTATAAGCTGCCCGTAACGGACGCACAAAGTTGAGTCCGGGCCCGGCCTTTGTACCTGAGCGTTATAGGGCAATAAATGAATGTGAGAAAAAATGATTGATGAAAAACGAAATTAACCCACTATGGATTAAAAATCCATAGGTTTAAAAAAAGCAAAAAATGAAATTTTTTGTAGTCACTCCATCATCCAATTTCCGGTTTGCGAATTGGGCTTATACTGATGATGTTCCGGATATTCCTGAACCATCTCTTCTGTTATATTGCCCTTACTCCATACTCCAAACCCGATTGCCCAAAAATGCCGTCCCCAATATCTTTTTCCCAATTCCGAAAATTCTTGCTGTAGCAGTCTGGATACAATCCTTTCTTAAACCCTGTTGTAGTTTAAGATTTTTTCAGCAATATGTCCACTTTTTATCAATCAAACTCCATAAAACCACTCAACCATGAAAAGACTTAACATTTTCGTCACCATCCTGTTTATAATTGTTTCATTCGGGGCATTTTCACAGGAAGAAACAAGGCAAACCCCTTCACAAATCAAACCAACACTTTTGGTGATCGACATTCAGAACGTGTATTTAAGCATGGTTCCTGAAAGGGAAAAAGAGGTTGGCCTGACCTATATCAATGGCTTGATCGAGCTCTTCCGCAGCAAGGGCTATCCAATCATCAGAATCTATCACCATGATAAAGCATCAGGGCCGGAACCGGGTACAGAGTTGTTTGAATTCCCAAAGTCAGTGTTAATCAAAGATGAAGATGCCAAGGTAATTAAGACTTATGGCAATGGCTTCAATCACACCGATCTGGATAAGATTATTAATGACAATGGAAGCAACACCGTATTCCTTTGCGGATTGAGCGCAGTTGGCTGCGTTCTGGCTACCTGGATAGGCGCACAGGACCACGACTACAAGGCATTTATGGTAAAAAATGCCATCATGAGCCATAATTCAGCCTATACCAAGAACGTGGAAGATATGTTTGAGGCGGTCAGCTACGACGTTGTTCAGCTCATCCTTGAAAACTCAAAGTAACAGACTCCAAATAAGAACTGTTGAATTATATTGAAAACTCCTTACCTTTGAATGCCCGATTGAACGGGAAATTAATCATCAACCATTATCACAATCATGAGCAAAATTTATATTGTTGCTGCCAAACGCACTGCCATAGGCAAGTTTGGCGGATCACTTTCTACCCTTAGTGCAGCCGAGATTGCTGCCGTAGTCATTAAAAACATTGTTGAAGAAACCAACATCGACCCGTCAAAAATTGATGAAGTGATTGTGGGAAACATCCTTTCTGCAGGCCAGAAACAGGGTGTGGCACGTCAGGCATCCATAAAGGGCGGAATACCACAGGAAGTTCCGGCTTATGGCGTGAATATGATTTGCGGTAGTGGGATGAAAGCCATCCTGAATGCCTGGGCCGGAATCAAATCAGGAGAAGCCAATCTTGTGCTGGCCGGTGGAACAGAGACGATGTCGGGTGCATGTTTTATTCTGCCTGCTTCGGTTCGCAACGGCATTAAAATGGGCGATTTTAAAGCCATCGACCACATGGTACTGGACGGCCTTACAGATGCTTTTGCCGATTACCATATGGGCGTAACGGCTGAAAATATAGCTGCCAAATATCAGATCAGCCGCACGGATCAGGATGCCTTTTCGTTTGCATCACAACAGAAGGCTGCAAAGGCAGTGGATGCCGGAAGGTTTAAAAATGAGATTGTGCCTGTTTCAATCGTTAATAAGAAAGAAACAATTGTTTTTGACACCGATGAATTCATCAACCGTTCCACCTCTCCTGAAAAACTCGCCACCTTGCGGCCCGCCTTTGCGAAGGATGGATCAGTAACTGCCGGGAATGCCTCAGGTATAAACGATGGAGCTTCCTTTGTGCTTGTTGCCTCCGAAAAGGCTGTGGCTGAATATCATCTGACACCTCTGGCTGAGATTGTTGCCGTTGGGCAAGGAGGCGTTGACCCGGCCATTATGGGCATGGGGCCTGTGCCTGCGATTGGCAATGCCCTGAAAAAAGCCGGCATGAAACTAACTGATATTGATGTTGTGGAACTGAACGAAGCCTTTGCGGCCCAGTCGCTGGGAGTCATGAAACAACTGTGTATCGATCATCAGGTTGAGCCAACATGGTTTGACGAACACTGCAACCTGAACGGCGGAGCCATTGCCCTGGGTCATCCGATTGGTGCTTCAGGAAACCGCATTACGGTGAGCCTGATACATGAAATGAAACGCAGCAATGCTAAGTTCGGTCTTGCCTCACTATGTATTGGTGGTGGCATGGGCACGGCCATCATTCTGAAGAATTGCTAACGAAGCCTCATTTATATAACGGCCTGAATCGGTTAAAACATCGATTCAGGCCGTTTTTGCTTTATCATGAACAGGTGTGCAATTTGAAATAAGTAAAAGAATTGACTACTCTTACCTCAACAAATTGTAATGAAAAGTTGTAGTAAGAAAAACCCTAAACAATTGTAACTTTACACTTTAATTCAAACCTGATTTATGAAAACACGATTGTTGTTATTTGTTTTTAACATACTGTTTATGAGTCAATATGCACAGATTCCACAGGTTTCATCGGGTACAATTATGCGATATGCAAACTTCGAATCCAAATTTGTAACTCCGCGCAATGTGGATGTCTGGCTTCCGGCTGATTATGA
>CAZKCK010000332.1:0-1909 GCA_964550695.1 uncultured Bacteroidales bacterium
CGCGGGTGAAACCCGTGGACACGCGGGTGAAACCCGTGGACACGCGGGTGAAACCCGTCGACACGCAGGCGCAAGCCTACATCCTCCCGGCAACAAAGTGGCCTGAAAATCCTGATCAACCAAATTACCTGTCAAAAATGAAACCGACTCACAAACCAACAACGCCACTGCGCAAGCAGGCAGAGGATCTGTTAAAAAAGCGAAAGTCCGTTCTATCGTCCAAATACTCTGAAATTGATGCCATAAAGTTGATTCATGAACTGGAAGTGCATCAGATTGAACTTGAATTGCAGAATGAGGAGCTAATGCTGAGCAGAACTGCTGCACAGGAGGCTGCCGAAAAATACAGTGATTTGTTCGATTTTGCACCCTCAGGTTATTTCATCCTTTCATCAGAAGCAATAATAATCGAATTAAACCTAAGCGGAGCCACCTTGCTTGGCAATGAGCGCTCACATTTGAAAAACAAGCATTTTGGTCTTTATGTTTCCCATGATACCAGACCAACTTTCAACCTCTTTCTGAGCAGGGTATTTGCCAGTTCTTTCAACCAGTCCTGCGAGATAACTTTATTATCTGCCGATGGCTTACCCGTATATGTTCAGGTTGCCGGTATTGTGATTGAGGGTGGCACACAATGCTTCGTAAATATCATCAACATTTCTGAACGCATCCGCAATGAAGAAACCATCAGGCAGGGCAAGTTGAAGCTTGAAATGGCCCAGCAAGGTGCCGGGGCTGGTATCTGGGACTGGGATATTACAAACGGACTGCTTGAGTGGGATAGCCATTTGTTTGCCTTGTTTGGGCTTGATCCGGCAAAAGTAAAAGCAAGTTTTGCTGTATGGAACGGGGTGTTACATCCTGATGATCTGAAAGAAGCTTCTGCAAAAATTGATTCTGCTATCAGAGAAAAAATTCAACTCAACAATGAATATCGCATCCTGCTTCCGGATGGTCAGGTACGGTGGGTTGTTGCGCTGGGTAATACAACGTATGATAGCTCCGTGAACCCGGTACGCATGACGGGTATCTGTATTGATATTACAAGCCGGAAACAGGCAGAACTGGCACCCAGGGAAAGCGAGGAAAAATACCGCAACATTTTCGAAAATGTACAGGATGTTTTTTATCAGACCAATCTGGATGGCATTGTATTGAATATTAGTCCGTCAATAAAATATTTTTCTGATTATAACATTGATGAAATTATCGGGAAACCTGTTAATGCCCTTTATGCCAATCCTGCTGACCGCATCATTTTACTTGATAGGCTCATGAAAAATGGTGAACTGCGTGATTATGAAGTGAAACTGATTACAAAAAAAGGTGATATAAAATTTGTTTCAATCAATGCCCGTTTAATATACAATACCTCAGGAAAACCCGACCATATTGACGGCGCACTCAGAGATATCACTGAACGTAAACGCATCAACCAAGAATTAATACTTGCCAAAAATCATGCTGAAGAAAGCGACAGATTAAAATCTGCTTTTCTGGCCAATATAAGTCACGAGATACGCACGCCCATGAATGGAATCCTGGGTTTTGCCAGCCTCCTGAATGAACCCGGTCTGAGCGGTGATGAACAACAAAAGTTTATTAGCATCATCCAAAAAAGTGGTGCACGCATGCTCAACATTATCAATGATATCGTGAGCATTTCCAAAATTGAATCAGGGCAGATGCAAACAACCCTTTCAGAAACCAATGTCAACCATTTGATGAATGATTTGGTCACCTTCTACGAACCTGAAACGGATAAAAAAGCGCTGAAGTACACTTGTAATATACACTTACCGGTAGGTAATAGCATCATCCATACCGATCACGAAAAACTGTTCACCATCCTGTCGAATCTGGTCAGCAATGCTATCAAGTTCACACATACCGGCTCCATCGAAAT
>CAZKCK010000332.1:2009-4016 GCA_964550695.1 uncultured Bacteroidales bacterium
TATACCGAAATGCTGGGCGGGGTGATGTGGGTAGAAAGTGAACCCGGAAAAGGTTCAGTGTTTTATTTTACAATACCATACAAGAATGCATCGCCGGAGACGGAAATGCTGGCCAGCCCCATACATACCGAATTTAAAGAAAATTTAGTGCATAATCTGAAAGTACTTATCGCAGAGGATGATGAGGTCTCTGAGGTATTTATCATGCTGGCAGTAAGAAAAATCACAAGAGAATTGTTAAAGGCCCGTTCAGGAAATGAGGCCATTGAAATGTGCCGGCTGCATCCCGATATTGATCTGATAATGATGGATATAAAAATGCCGGATTTGGATGGTTATGAGGTAACAAGACAAATACGGCAGTTTAATCCGCATGTTGTCATTATAGCGCAAACTGCTTTTGCCCTCCGGGGCGACCGCGAAAATGCAATTTCTGCCGGCTGCAATGACCATATCACAAAACCCATTAACAAGACAAAGCTGATTGCGATGATAAATAAACATGTCGGAAATTATGAATGAAAAGCCTAAGAAATCCAACGCAGAAAACCTCCGGAAGAAGGCGGAAAAGATGTTACATACGCATGCTCCGGCAAAAGATGTTTTGAAAACTTGGAGTTCAGAAGCCGATGCCCTGAAACTCATACATGAACTTCAGGTGCATCAGATTGAAATGGAACTTCAGAATGAAGAACTGTTTCGGGCAAGAACGCTGGCAGAGTTGGCAGTTGAAAAATATACAACCTTATACGATTTTGCTCCCCTGAGCTACCTTACACTTTCAGCATCCGGCAACATTACCAATCTGAACCTCAGTGCTGCCAATATGTTGGGCAAAGACCGTTCTAAACTTCAAAACCGGCAGTTTGGATTGTTTGTTTCACATGATACAAAAACAACTTACAATCAGTTTTTAACAAGTGTTTTCAGCAGCCACGAACGGAAAACGTGCGAAATTGTGCTGTCAGCCGAAGGCAATGGTTCCATTGATGTTTCTTTGACGGGTATTGTAAGTGATAATGAAAAAAACTGCATGATGACCATGGAGGATATCACTTCCCGTAAAAAAAGCGAAACAAAGCTTGCCGGACTTGCACTACGGAATCTAACACTGCTTCAGACGGCCAGTGATGGCATTCACGTACTGGATGAACATGGAAATGTGATAGAAGCAAATCAGGCATTTTGCACAATGCTGGGTTATACGTATGAAGAATTATTGAAACTGAATGTTGCTGACTGGGATGTGCAATGGACACCTGACGAACTGACAAGCACAATAAACAAATTACTGACTCAACCCGCCATGTTTGAAACACGGCACCGCTGCAAAGACGGTAAAGTGATTGAGGTAGAGATTAACAGTTCCAGTATTGAACTTGAAGGTAACCGGTATATCTATTCATCGTCACGTGACATCACCGGACGTAAACAGGCCGAAAAAGCACTTGCCACTTCTGAATCACGTTACCGCAGCCTCTTTGAAACAGCAAAAGATGGAATATTGATTCTGGATGCTGAGACCGGTAAAATTATGGATGTAAATCCATTTATGATCAATCTGCTGGGGTACTCAAAAGAACAGTTTTTTGAAAAAGCCGTATGGGAAATCGGGTTCTTTAAGGATGTTGTAGCCAATAAGGATAACTTTGCTGAATTACAGCATCAAAAGTATGTCCGTTATGAAGATATGCCACTCGAAACTGCTACCGGAAAAAAGATCAGCGTTGAGTTTATCAGCAATGTGTTTTTGGTAGATAATCAAAAAGTTATTCAGTGCAATATACGCGATATTTCTGACCGCAAACGTATTGAGGAAGCACTCGTGAAAAGCGAAAGTCATGACAAAGCATTGATTGACGCACTTCCCGATCTGATGTTCATGCTGAATGCCGAAGGCGTTTATATTGATTACAAGGCAGCCAGAGAAGATCTTTCTTTTAGGGCACAATCCATCATTGGTCGAAAAAACCGTGACCTCACACCACCGGCATTTGCTGATCTGAT
>CAZKCK010000333.1:0-3994 GCA_964550695.1 uncultured Bacteroidales bacterium
TGTAATCTTCAAACGAGCTCCTCGATACTTTTGCAATCATGTCACCAAGAACATTGTATGCAATATTACTGTAATTAAACCTTTCACCCGGGTCCGAAATCAGTTTTTTGCCGCTCAGGCTGCGAACAAAACGTTCGGCCGATCCATCATCCCATTCGGGCTTTGTCACCAAGTCATCGTATTCGCTCTCCTCCATATCAGGCATGCCGGAAGTGTGACTGAGCATTTGCCGAATCGTTATCTGCAGATAGCGCCCGTCATCCATTTGAAAATATGGCAGGTAGCGAACAAGTGTCGAATCCAGATCAATTTTGCCCTGATCAACCAGCTGCATGACCGCAACAGCAACAAAGCACTTGGACACAGATGCGGTGCAGAAAATTGAATCCACGGTTACAGGGATTTGTGTTTTCAGGCTTTGAACCCCAAACCCTTTGGCATAAATAATTTCATCAGCCTGCACAATACCAACCGCCATGCCGGGAATTCCCCAGCGGGCCATAATTTCCTGCAAAGCAGCGTCGAGTTCTTTTTCATAAAACATGGCAACTCCTTTCAACCAAACCCGTTATTAACCGCCTGCCCATTGAACAGCCGGCAGCACCCACTCATCTAATGGTTGATATAGGATGCCATGCCCTGTGCCTATATAAAGTACAATTTCTTGATGACGGGAAAGACCTCTGCCTTCAGAAAACTCAAACAACTTCTGGCATGAACCTGACAGGTCATCCACAGAGTCCCGGATCGCCAATACATTCCCATAAATAACCATATCATTCTGCAACAGGGACTCAAGGTCAGTCGGATGACATGTTCCCATGATGATAAAGTTGATTTCTTCATTTTCCAACAGGTGGGAGACCAGGATCGCAATCCCGGCGCCTTTTGAAGCCCCAATGATTGTAATATTCCCGGCGGAGACACCATTATTCAACAAGACCGTCACCTGATCAAATACCCTGTTGGCGTACTTCGCAACATCCGTATTTTTTGGTCTCTGCTCACTTACGACCGTAAAACCGTGACTGACTAATTTTTGTAAAATCTCTTTGTAATCATATTCACCATAATCAGCGCTGACAGCAGGAATTCCCTGGTCTTCGATGATCTTTCCGTGAAGATAAAACAGGTATTTGGCAGCCGGATCAAATGTCTTTGGAAAAGCATAAATAGACAATTCTGCATCACCTGCCAGAGAAGGTATCGCCGTCGGCTTCTGCGCTTCATGCAAGGCAGTGGATCCAAGTTCAGCCCGTCCGCATCCAGCAAGAAGAATAAATGCAAGAATTGATATCAATTTTTGTTTCATAATTACCTCATCAACCAGCACAATCCTTCCTGTATTGCCTTGCAAGCATTTAACACCGGACAGATATTCCCGCGGGTAATTGTCCAAGTTCAAACTTGCAGCAAGGCTTTTATATTCCGACTGGCGACTTCGACCATTTCCCTATACTCAACAAGCGATGGCATTTTGAGCTTTTTGCTGACAGATAGAATGACATTCTGATCGGGATTCCCATCGATAAATTGGCGGGTTTCCCCTTCGGTAATATCTTCCAGCCACCCCACGCGCTTCATCGGCACACGATTGGCTGGACACGGGAATTGACATTTCATGCAACCCATAAAAGCATTATGCGCCTCAATAGGAATCCAGTCCGGCAGTACGCCTTCAACTTCGTTGTACAGCGGGATGCAGTGGTTTACATCTATAAGGAATCTATCGTCGCGAATTGCACCTCCCGGGCATTGTTTAATGCAAGTCCTGCAGTTTGTGCAATATCTCATCATCTGCACTTCACCCCAATGATCGGTTTCAAACAGATAGTCCGTGAGGAAGGCATGCAATGTAGTAAAACTTCCCATGTCATTGACATAACAAATATTGTTTCTGCCATAACATCCCAGCCCGGTTCTGCCTGCCAATAACTTTAGGTGAAAATGATTCCCTGTCCTTTCGACCCTATGTCCGTTCTGCAGAATGATATTCTTCTGAATTTCATCGCACATAATATTCCCGGTCAAACCGGAATCAAGATAATTGGGAGGCATTGCTACGGGAATGCAGGCATCCTTAAAATGAAACTTGACCATCATTGGCTTGACGAATACCGCCATAATAATCACAGATTTTGCATCGGAAAAATCGACGGGCAATTTAAAATGCATACCCTTTAAGTAACCTTGAAAGATGTCAGAATTGCACAACTGTCCCTCGCGGCATAAACGATTCACATCCTCCTGCAATTCCGAAAAATGTACAACAGACATTGTGCGATACTGGTATTCATGTAGAGAGCCAGAGGCGGATATGATCCCAGAATATTTAATCTTTTTCATGGTTGGTCTCCGGCGGGAATTGGACTAGCCAACCCACAACCCACGATCATCCCAGTTTCAATCCCAATTGGTATGCCTGTTCCATTAAATCAGGCTGCTTTTCTGCGTCACCAATATCTGACATTGACCCATGGACCATGCCTGCCACTTCCGCTTTCAAGAAACGGCACAGCGTCTCAAATGTGGTAACGGCGTTGATTCCTCCCGAGGTGTAGAGATCGGTGTCGCCGTAGGTCAGGATAAGCCCAAACTGTTTCCCCTGCATCTCCTGCCAATCTGAAGATTGATACGCATACCAGCGGTCAATACACAACTTCAATTGTGCACTAAATGTAAACCAGTAAACCGGGGTGGCAAGGACTATAGCATCTGCCGCTTCAAGCAGCGGATACAATATCTGCATATCATCCCTGATAACACAGCCTGCCCCCTTTTCACACAGGTCACAGGCATCACAGGGGCGGATATCCAACCCGTGCAGGTAGATGGTTTCAACCCTGGCCCCGGCAGTTGCTGCGCCAATGGAAACCTGGTCGGCAAGCATTGAGCTGTTCCCCAATTCACGTGGACTGCCCTTCAAGATCAATACAGTTTTTCCCATGGTTCCTCCTTTTCATAACTCATCCCCATGTTTTATGCCTTCTCCCGCCAGTATACAACGGAATTTTCCACTTGCAACAACAGGCTTTTATCATCAAAAAGGGTAAGATATGCATTGTTCTGATTTTGATTTATGTACCAACACAAAAAATAGTGTAATATATTGGGCAGGTAAACCACATAAAATATTATATACTTATGCGCAATCAAACGAGAAAAAAGATGACGGCACCTAATACACCCACCTTCAAATCAGATATCTATAAGCCTATCGCCTCAAACCAGCTTGTGGTTTATTCCATTTATTCCCTGTATAACGATGGTGATGAAATAACATCTGAAGATATTATCTCCGCCTGCTTCACCTTGTTTCCCCAAAAATTCTCCCTCAAAAAATATCCACAATGGCCAGATTCTGCATTGATCGGGAGGCGATTGAACGACTGCAGGGGTAATGGTTGGATCTCAGTAAAAATTGATATAGGATATAAACTGACGGCAAAAGGATCAAGACTGGCTGAAAAAACAGCAAAAAGCCTGGGCGTGGCAATTCCCAGGACAACAAAATCGTCACTGCCCAAAAAGACAGCGGGATCATCCTTCAAGAAGGCCGGGGATGTGCCAGTGAAAAAAGTATACTCTGTTTCCGTGCCCGACTCCCGAAAGAATAAACATGAACAAAAAATTGAAGAAGAGCAAGGGAGGAGGTCAGAAGACAGGAGCGGGAAAAAGTCAGATTCTGGAAACATAACAGCCTCTGTTATACCAGCCACAAAAACACGTTCTGTAAAATCAAAGCAGCTCACGCCAGCCAAGGAAGCGACGACTCCTGCTCCTATTACCAAAGCATCAGAAGTTAAACAGGGATCCAAAGACAAAAATAATAAAGCTGTTCAGCCCTCCAGAAAAGTGAACACTGCAAAACCAAAACGAATTCAGCCGGATAAGAAAGTACTACCTACCCCTTTTGTCAAATCAACAAAAATCAGACAAAAACAGAATGATGCAGTTGAGCAGAAAGCGGTTCCGGCAATATCTGACCTAAAAA
>CAZKCK010000334.1:0-3993 GCA_964550695.1 uncultured Bacteroidales bacterium
ACCGAAGCCTGAAATCTGCATTCAGCATTGATTTCGATTTGCTTTTAGCCAATATTCAGGGAAAAGAACCCGATTTTAAGAAGCGGTTTCTGATACAGATTGGAGAAAAGATCAGAACAGTAGAAGTGTCGGAAATTGCCTATTTCTATGCACTCGGTAAGGGTGTTTACCTGCGGACTTTCCAGGGACACAGTTATGCCATCGAATACACCCTCGACAAGTTGGAAATCATTTTAAACCCCTCCGTGTTTTTCAGGATAAATAGAAAATACACAGTGAACGTGGATGCCATTGCGAATATGGTGGCCTATTCGCGCGGTCGTATTAAACTGGATCTGAAACCCAATGCCGATGATGAGTTCGATACGGTCGTCAGCATCGATCGTTCAGCCGATTTCAAAAAGTGGCTGAACAGCTGAAGAATTCATAGAATCTGAACACACTTTCAAACACTGTTTCCACCCTCTTACCTTTCGATAAATTCGCCGTTCCGGAATCCTTCGGTTTATGATTATCGCCTTTCATCCGCTGAAGTTGCACCCTCATCATGTTTAATTTTTCCATTTGGAGCAGTAGGAATAGATTTGTCGGATAAATAGTAATAACACGCTAAGAACCTGTTCGGAAGAAACTATTGATTCCTTTTTAGAAAATAATAACAAACAACATGAAAACGGATTGTGTAATTGTATATGAGTCAATATACAATGGGAATACAGAGAAACTTGCCAGGTCAATGGCGCACACGCTTGGCTGCAGCTTTATAAAACCACAGCAGGCTTTGGATATGGATTTAAGCCAATTCAAAACAATTGGTTTTGGTTCAGGAATCTATTTTGGAAGTCATCACCCGGCTCTTTTTGAAGTTATAAAGACCCTTAATCAAACTGACCAGGATGTATTTATTTTCTCCAGCCGCGGAGCCCCGGTATTGGGGAAATACCACGATCCCATCAAAAAACGATTGTTTGAAAAAGGGAAGAAAATAGCGGGTGAATTTTCGGTAAGAGGGTATGATGAAACAGGTCCATGGGTAATCATTGGCGGTGGAAATGTTGGCAAACCGGACGAAACAGATCTGAAAAAAGCTGATAAATTTTTGAGGAAATGCCTGCCTCAATATTGTATGCCCGACTTTTATGAGCAGATTAAAACAAAGATGCCGGTTAAAGACGGTTTTGTAAATACCTACACATTGAGCATCAATGAAACTCCGGTAATTCTGAAAGGGGACATTGTTACAATTAATCAAAGCGCCTGCCGGGGCTGTGAAAAATGTGTTAAGGTTTGTCCATTGGGTGTTATTAAGATCATTGACAGGACTGCCATCCCTGAATCGGAGCTGGATTGTACCTTATGCCGGTTATGCGAAATTAATTGCATTGAAAGAGCCATCAGGATACACTATACCTGGCCTGATGCCATAAAAGTGGCAATTAGGCATGGCAAAAGAAAATCACTTTAAAAAGATATGCGTCATTTTTATAAAACCGTTTCTCGTATGATACTTATTGCGACCTCAATTCTGGCGATAATGATCCTGGTATTGGCAATTGTTTTTTTGATTTACAGTCCGGGGAAACCGCAACCATTCCTGGATAAAAAGGGAAATCTTCTGGCCGGGAGCATTTCAGAAAAAGTATTTGTCGGTATCAATGGAATGAAACAGGGGATGTTTATTCAGAGCAAAGATTCTGCCAATCCCGTGTTGCTTTACCTTCATGGCGGCATCCCGGATTATTTCCTGACGAAGAGATACCCTACAGGTCTTGAAGACTTTTTTACGGTGGTCTGGTGGGACCAACGGGGGGCCGGTCTTTCATACAACGCTGGTATTCCCGGGGAGTCGATGACACTGGAACAAATGATATCGGATACACGGGAGGTGACGAATTACCTGCGTAAGCGCTTCAGGCAGGAAAAGATTTACCTCATGGGACGTTCCGGCGGAACCTTTATCGGGGTTCATGTGGCTGCAAAGTCACCGGAATTATATCATGCTTACATTGGGATTGCCCAGATGTCGGACCACTTGCAATCAGAAAGAATGGCGTATGAATATATGCTGAAAGTCTACAGGGATGCAGGGAATGCGACAATGGTACGAAAGCTGGAAGACGCACCGGTAACAGACGCAATTCCTGACGGATACCTTAAACTGCGGGATGAAGCCATGCATGCCATTGGTGTTGGCACGACCCATGACATGACGTCGATAATAACCGGTGTTTTTTTACCATCACTGGCATGCAGAGATTACACAATTACAGAGAAGATCAATCTGTGGCGCGCGAAAGCCCGGGCAGGTGTTCACCCGCTGTGGAATACGATCCTGGCCAATGATTTATCCGAACAAGTTCCCAGGCTGGACATTCCGGTCTATTTTTTTCATGGTATTTATGATTACACCGTTTCGTACGATTTGGCAAAGGACTATTTCAACAAGATAGAGGCACCCTTGAAAGGATTTTACACCTTTGAAAAATCAGCTCACAGCCCGATGTTTGAAGAGCCTGAAAAGACCATGAAAATTTTGCGAACAGACGTTCTGAATGGAAGTAACAGTCTCGCTGATGGATCCCTAGTTGCAAACACTTGCAGTGGATGAAGGAACCGGTTTGTCCTCGTTCTTGCTTTATTCCTTAAAGTCCTCCTGCATTTTCCGGATCTTTTCCGGAAGATACGCTTGTCGTTTTCTTTAAGAATCTCCCTGTATAGCTGATCTTTCTCCATTTCCCGGTATTATGGCATTTGGATGCAGGCAAATCGGGTTTGTTACATAGTCTCACACCAAATTATTTTGACCGCCTTGATGAATTGAATGTAAATCAGTTCAAGCGGTCAGTCCTAATCGCAACCAGTTGATCAGGAAAAAGGGCCTGTTCCTTGTAAAACCCATTCATCCATATTTTTCAATGATTCAACCCTCCGTTTCAGGGATTCAATGTGTTTTGATTTTATTTCGAGACAGATGGAAATATCTTTGCGATCATTTGAAGAAAAGGAAACAACTACGGTGAGAATCTTAAAAACAAGCACTTTGATAAATGAAAAAAATATAAATTGGTAGTTCAAAAAACCTTTCAAAATGACAATGAAGGAACTGGATAAAGTAAACAGCGAAAGTGCTTTTAAGGAGTCTCGTAAGCATCAGTTAAAGAACATTTTACTCTTGCTAACCTTTGCTGGTTATATTGTAGTTCTGTTATGGCAGTTGTTCGACAGGTGTTATTTTACCCAATCGGACAACAAACTGTTTTGGCTGCGTGTAATTACTGTTGCTGTGTATTCGGTAAATTTGATCATTGCATTGCTTCGTAATTCGAATAATGCATACAAGCAGCATCTCACTGCCGGGTTTTATTTTGGTACAATTTTCTACACGTTGCTGGCCATGTTCACCGGCGCAAGCCAAAGCCCATATTGGTTCGGATTAATTTTTATTATTGTCGGCTGGTTTTCTCTGACACCTTACAATTACAGAGAGTTGATCATGCATAGCCTGGTGTTTTTTACAATGTTTATGGCTGGTCAATTGGCCCAGACCGAATTTCAAATCATTTATTACGAAATCACCAAAATGGTTTTCATGTATTCTGCATGCATGCTTGTTGGATTTTATGCGGCCATCCGCCGCAACAAGGGTGATGCAGAAAGCTATCTGTTAACCAAAGTTTTAAAAGAGAAAAACAAGGAACTCAATAAATTCATGATGGTTTTGGAGCAGGCGCCCGGTTCAGTTATGATTATGGATACCCAAATGAATTTCGAATATCTCAATCCAATGTTTACCCAGCTTTCGGGATATACCAAAGAAGATTTGCTCCATAAAAATATTAATTCCACGGTTTACAAAGGCAAAACGCCCGAATCGCGTGCCGATGTAGTCGATGCTCTTCGGAAAGGCGAAAAATGGCAGGGCGAATTGCTTACGTATCACAAAACAGACCTTCCCTATTGGGCCAATACAATTGCTTCACCCTACAGGGATGA
>CAZKCK010000335.1:0-3976 GCA_964550695.1 uncultured Bacteroidales bacterium
TGGATGCTGCCAACGGATGGAAAAAGTAAAATGGAGAAGCTTCTCCGGTACAAAAAGGTCTGTCCGGCATTTTTTTTCTGTTAAAAAACTGCAGGTAGTATTCCACACCCTTTGCAAAATTTTCATCAAAAAAATGCAGTTCTTTTTGTTTTGGCAGGAAAATATCCGGATGTTTTGCCAGATGATGGAACATGGTGGATGTGCCGCATTTCTGTGCGCCAATAATGATAAAATCAGGTGTTTTGCCTTGCTCCATTTTTGCGGCATTTAATCAGGAATGGAAACTATAGCCCGAAAAAAGTTCAAAGCGGGTGAGTTCGGAAGAAACATGTGCAATGTCTTCATCTGACCAGGTCACATCTAAACGGCTTTTATGCGGGCTTGTATATATTACTTTGCGGCAATTTGTCACAAAGCCCTCAGTAACTTCCAATTCAAGAAACCTGAATAACGAAATAATGGATTCTTCAGGGGCTTCCAGCAATTGTTCATGGTATATATCATGCCAATGCTCAGGTTCAATTGATTTCTTGATTGCTTCGGTACGTTCTATCCTTATGATACACTGTTCGATTGCCGCTCTGATTGTGTCATTTTTTGGATTTCGTCTTTTTTTGAATAGCGTACTGATCATATCATAGGGATTTCTTATAACATGGATATATTTTACTGGTAACCCGATACTTGTATCAACTTTTTCAAACACTTCCGGTTTTTTCGAAAAAAACTTTGAACTTCCTCCACCTTTTTTGTCGCCGATGACCTGAATGGTTGTAAAACGCCCGTTCCATTCACCCGGAATGGCATAGGAATAATTGTTCCATGTACGGCCTTCCATGGCAAACTTCATTGAGTTTAAAATGATCATTGAAAATATCCGCTCTCTGGTATAACCTTTTTTGAGCAATTTCCCAACATGCAGTTCATGCGAAATGGCAGCATTCGGGTGGGCATCAATGATAGAGCCTACCAGGCTGTGCCCGCTGTATGGGTACCCAATAAACATACAGAAATACTTCAGCGTGTCAGAAATTGCCTGATCTAATTCTATTTCACTCATTTTCAATGGCTTTTAATTTAGCAACTCCTAACATTTTCTTTTGAAAATGATAATACTTTAAAAAATCGATGTACCAATGATACCAAAGTTCAAAAGCTTTTATCCAGTTCAGGTTATTTGCTGCCGAACGAAGAACTTCTGTAAAATTCCAGGGTTTGTATTTGGCATAATAATGTATGATTTTAGCATCTTCAAAAGTAATATTTTCCTTTTCTTTGAAAATTCTGGCAGATCGGGCACGGTAATTATAACGTGCGCTAATTAAACTGAATTTTCCTTTAAAATATTGATTGATAATTAATTCATCAGTGTAAGTCAGGTCATTTTGGCTCCACAGGGCAGGTTTAATCAAATCTAAGATACCAGGGTAATGATTTTGGTTCAACAGTTCCCCATCAATGAGCATAAACCCCGAATTGACAGGGCTTTCAAGAAAATCAGCCTGATTGTTTTTAATTTCAGCATTAAACGTTGAACCATTTCTTCCTTTTCCTTTATAACTGCACAATTGTGCACTTGCATAAAATGCATCCGGAAGCTGAAAAAGTTCTTCAATAGATTGGGCCACAATCATATCGCTGTCAAGGAATAAGACCTTGCTATAACCTTTTAACCTGAAAATTTCGAGCGAATAAAACCGTGCGGACAGATTTTTAAATTTTGGTATTTCATCTGCAAGTAAATCAATATGTCTTAATAAATCAGCCGAAGGCGTAATGATATTTACCCTGTTAAAAAAAACAAAATCATCAATCATTTCCCGTGGTAAATCATTGCATATTACCAAAATATCACCGTCAAACCAGGGATTATTCTTTATAAAAGAATGAAGCATGGTCATGGTCCACTGAAAATAGTTTTCGGTAGTTACAGTAGCAACAGCATAGTTTGGTTGGTTATTCATTTTTAATCTTATTCACGCTTCCATTCCGGAATTTCATCACCTAAGAATTCAAAAAGCCTTTCATTGAAGGGTTTATAGTACCTATATATTTCAAGAGCCACTTGTTCGTCCAGTTTGACGGGGTAAACAGATTTTCGCTCCCACAAATGATCACCTGCTGGAAAAGTGCCGATGTTCAGAAACCGGCTGACTTTTTCGAGTGCAATATCAGGATATTTAAAATACTGTTCGGCAATCAGAATAAGCAATTGATCACGCTTAAAAAACTTCATTAATTGTTCAATCTGAACAACATACAAGCCTCTTTCAAAAATATCAAGTGGTTCCTGATGACGGATGGTTTCAGAATCACAACTTAAGTAATACTTAAAGAGGTGCGAAAAGCCAATATTTTCGATGGGAGGTTGATACGATTTGTTGAATATGTATGATTGCTTCAATAGACGTCCCTGCATATGCCGCATATTCCAGTTTGAGAAAGCACGCTTCACGGGTTCACGCAGCAAAACGATCAGGCGCATGTCAGGATTGTAATTATAAATCCGTTCACAGCAGGTGGTATCATAAAGATAGGAAGTTGATTTTTCGCCCTGGACCTTTTCCGGAAACTTAAATATTGCATCATACCACTCATTCCCTTTAGTAAACTGCTGTGTAAAGTAATTAATTTCAATACGCTGCGCATGAACATCAGGATGATTTCTAAGTTCACACAACAGTGAAGTGGTGCCTGATTTGGCTGCGCCGAGGATTAGAAAATCAGGCCGGCTCATGCTGTTCCGGATTTAAGGAAAGACAATTTTGTGCGAAGGTGATGATGCCTTAAGAAATCAAAATACCACTGATACCATAATTCATAAGCCTTCACCATGTTCATGTCGTTTTCAGCTGATGAAATCATTTCATAAAAATTCCAGGGTTTATACTGACGCACAAAATGAATGATATGTGCTTCCTGCATGTTAATATGATCCTTAACAGCTATTTGTCCTGCATTTTTGGGTCTGTAATTGTATCTGGAATCAAGAATTGTAAACCGTTTACGGAATCCTAAATTTAAAACCATCTGATCAGCATGAAAGGTTTTTTTATTACTCCATAACACAGGATCAATCAGGTTCAGCAGTCCATGATAATTTTCATTGTTCATCATGGTTTCATCAATCAATAAAAACCCTGAGTTTACAGGAGTTTCGATGAAATCACCGGAGGCAGTATCCAAAGGAACAGCTTCGTAATCAGCTGCATTTCTTCCATTACCGTAATACCAGCATGATTCAGGACAGGCTGCAAGTGGCACATCAAAAGTGAATAATTCATGCAAAGATTTCACTACAATCACATCGCTGTCGAGAAACAGAACTTTCTTATATCCTTTGAGATTGAAAACTTCAAGGGAGTAAAACTGTGATATAATATTTTCAAACTGAGGTACTTGAACTTTCAGAGTATCCAGTCTTTGAAGAAGTAAATCAGATGGCTGAACCAGCCGCACTTGCTTAAATGTACTAAAACGTGCTATTGATTTTGGTGACAAATCCCTGCAAAAAACAAGAATCTCATCCCTAAACCATGGATTTGACTGAAGGAACGAATGAATCATCACCATGGTCCATTGCACATAGTTCTCCGTAGTTACTGTAGCAAGTGCTGATTTATTGTTTGGATTCATTGCTGAACGGAGTCATCATTTGATCGTAAAAAATTGGCAAACAATTTTGCAGGAATCAGCTTAAAGTTGGAATAGCCCATGCTGTAAAACTTATCCACATCAAAAAAATAAAAAGCATATTCCTGAAGCCCAAGTTCAACTTTCCTGCACCTGACTTTATCGGCTTTGTGCTGATTAAATTTCGAAATTTCCGGGTAACATACTCTGGCTGGACAGTTATAGGCACATGCCGCATTGGCAAACAGCATGATACGTTCCTTTTCGGGCAGACTTTCAAGAAAATCGTCGTCATCATTCATATCCATTGGAACTACCACATCCTCATAAAGATCGAATGCCT
>CAZKCK010000336.1:0-3953 GCA_964550695.1 uncultured Bacteroidales bacterium
CCAAACAAAGTCATGGAATCATCGCTTAAGCCAAAAGCTACCGAAACCAGCCCTTCAATCAAATTAAAGACAATGGTTACTACAGCCAACCAATGGGCTCTACGGTAGTATAGAATATTTTCAGGCTGATTCATTTTATACAAGTATTGTCATCAATAGCAATGCCTTCGAAAAAACGGTCAAACAATGACTTCAGTTCCTTTATGTTACAGCCGCAAAGGCAATAATTTATTTTTACTCCAGAAACTGTACCCTGAATGATTCCAGCCTTTTTTAGCTCCTGAAGATGTTGCGAGACCGTTGTACGGCTAAGCGGTATTTCATCGGTGATATCACCTGAAATACAACATTTTGTTTCGGCCAGATATTGCAGAATGGCCAGGCGAGCCGGGTGTGACAATACTTTGGCAATAGAAGCCAATCGCTGCAAATCTTCGGTAAAATGTTCAGTTTTTGAATAAGTCATATTTTACAATTAATACAATGATCCGAAAGATGTTAAATATTTAAAACTTCTTGTGAATTATGTTGCAAACATACGACATAAAATCAAAAAATACTAATGATCTGATAAAATAATTCAAAAATTCAGGTTGATTTTGACTTGCGCATCTGGCAGATGCATGAACCCGTAAGCTCTTCACCTTTATCAATTATAACAGGTCCACCGTTTCTTTCCCATTCCACCATTCCTCCGCTCAATACTGCAATATATTGAAATCCATTTTCTTTCAGAATTTTTGCATCTTCTCTTACGCGATTGCCTGAGGAATCTGCCAAAATCAGAACGCTGTCATGCGATAGCTTGCTCAGCTGCATTGATAATTCAGCATGGGCCAGATAAATCACCAATGGGACATCAAATTTTTTATAACCCCAAAGGTAGGCTTCACGCAGATCAACCAAAACCGCTCCCTGAGCCGTTAATTGCAGTGTTTCATGAACACCCAGTACTGTTATACCATTAATAACCAAATACTTTGATGATAATTGACTTTCATTATGCATATCATTTCAATTTTGAATACCGGTCGATGGTTCTGATAATCAGCTTATGCAGGCTGTCAGGATAAACCGGGGCAAGCAGAAATGCATCGTTTGTGAGATTTGTGAAACCCGCTTTTGATTGTACAACAAGTCCGGAATATGAAACATCGAACAATTCAGCCAATTGTTTTCCGGTGTCGCTACTCAGCAAACAGTCATGATAAAAAGGTTTGCCGGAAGGCCCGTAACACGACAACGCTTTTGCAACGGCTTTTTCAATTTTGATACAGGTTTCGCACCTTCTTTGCTGGTGAAGATAATAAACATGAACCCCTGAATCGGGTAACACCAATATTTGCAGGGAATCTGTTGCTTCATTCCCGGAAACTTCAGGTTGGTTGCAGCTATTGGTCAGGATAAGCAGCACAGTAAGTAAAAAAACCAAAGATGTAAGAAAAGGGTAAATCTGTTTCATATAACCAATATCAGCTACTGCATAATCAGTTTATTAATTTCAGCATCAATTTCTTCAATCAGATTCTCTGTATAACCTTCTTTTTTCCACATGATTGCTCCATTTTTTTTCACAAGCATCACAAAAGGCATGTTGTTTATACCCAACTGCCGCTTAAATTCCTGATTGGTATCCAGCAGCAATGGATAATCCCACCCGATTGTCCGGGTTTCGGTTACAACGCGCTGGCTGCTGCGGCTGTCATCAACTGAAACAGCACAATAACCCACCGAACCCTTTGTGTTCCATTGAGCGGCTTGATCATTGATTTCTTCAAGTAAAGCAAACCCATCCTGACAGCAGGCGCGCCAGACTACCACCAGCAACAGGTCATTTTTGGAAGCAAGGGTATCTGTTCTGACCCATTTCCCAAAATTATTTTTCAATACAACACCCGGCAAAACCTGCTGTGCTTCTGAAATAAAAGTCAAAGCGAAAAAACAGAAAGTCAGAATACTATAACGCATACATTTACAATTATTTAAAAATCCTGATATTGCCTGAAAGCTGCAATGCAAATGACCAGTTATTGGCCAGTTGAACTCCATTGTAGAATTTATATACCGGAAACATGGGAACAAAGGATGCCGACCATGATTGACTTATTCTGAAAGTACATTGCGGGCTGAGAAATACAACTTTGCCACCGGTAGTTTCAATCACCTGATTGTCTTCACGTTCTGCCATTTCACGTATTTCACCTCTTACCTGTATCGCAGCACTGAGTATTTTACTAATTTTTACCGATGAACCCAGTGCTGCAACATAATAATTGCCATAATGGTAATTAAAATTCGCTGAATTGATTGTCTGCGCAAATTCAACCTGAAATTGTGCGAAAAGTCCCATCTGTAACGTCGAAAGTTCTTTAAACGCAAATAATCCTGCCTGATATTTCACTGCGCCCGAAGAAGGCTGAAGCTGTACCGGCAGCTTTACACCATTTTCAACAAGGTCGAAAACGCCAACCGGAATTGTAATCCCACCAATTCCTGTCAACTGAATTCTGGTAATTGCGTCTTTCCATAAAACTGTACGCACCTGTAAATTCAGATCACCGATTCCATTCGCTTTTAGCTCTTTAAAATTCTCAAGATTGTAGTATTCGGCTTTCCGGTGAAAACAGCCCAGGGTAGCTGCAATTTCAACACGGGGCAAAAAGCTGTATGCCAGCATGATTTCAGAATAATCAAATCCGGAATGGTCAATTAACAATGAATTCTGAAGTTTATGGTCTCCTTCATAGTACCCTGAAGCATATGAACTCCGGAAGGTATAGCCGGCGCGCATAATCCCGGGCTTTGCATTTCGCAGATCCATGTCAGACGATGCAGGATTCCCGGCTGCACAACACTGTGATACTGCCGTCAGCGGAATTATTCCGGAAAGCAACAAACACAAACCTATTGTAATCAGGTTTTTCATTGTGGAATCACATAAGGCAAAACATGTATCCTGATCGATGCCGTATCGGTAGCACCACCTCCGCTGATGGTACATTTGATGGTATTGGTTCCCAGGCAGCAATTACCGGCTGAATAGATTATACTGTCCCCGCCGCCAAGCAAAGTCCCGTGATTTGCCTCCCACTCAATAAGTTCGGCTATTTTGTTTGAAGTAACCAAAAGAATAGTGGTGTCCCAGGCATGAATGGTATCTTTGGTTGCTGTTAAACTTACAATTTTCAGACTCCCGTCATTTACTGGTTCGGGTGAATCCTTTTCATTGCATCCTGAGAAAATAAATGCGGACAGCATAACTACCAGATATAGGAACTTATTCATTTTAATTAAGTTTATATTCAAATGCAAACGATAAAACGCTGTAGTCTGCTGCCATTGCGTTGGAAGCGGCAACATGGTAGCGGTAATTGAGCGAAAGGTTCACACCTTTTACAACCGCATAGTGGAGTCCGGCAAGCCATAACTGACCGTCATTTTCTTTGTTCCAGCCTCCCACTCCGCCATCTAATCCATTTGAATCCAAGGCATCATATCTTACAAAACCTTCCAACTTTTTAAACATCGACCATGCAGTAAAGGCTGAAACTCCAAAAAGATCACGTCCGGCGGAACCGTTGTACCCATTGAGGCGGGTAATTTCAAAACCAACCCTGAACCTGTCGTTGTACCTGAAACCGGAAAAAGCAGAATACACCTGTTGTGAAGCACTTTCACCCCCGGGTAAGTACATATTTTTCCGGTCAGTATAGAATCTGAATTGGATCCATTCAGCAGGTTTCAGATCAATACCGGCGGCCCATTTCACTTTTCCCCTCGTATCCTGATTCATCCTGAATCCTTCGCCAAATTGAATGCCTACCGTCAGAAACTCCAACGGGGTGGTCTGTCGCTGGCGGGCAATCGTCTGCAGCTGCAATTGGCTGACATCGCTCTCGACACACTCAACGATGAGCCATTTCTGGAATACCTCCTGGCTACCAAACCGCCGC
>CAZKCK010000337.1:0-3942 GCA_964550695.1 uncultured Bacteroidales bacterium
AGACAAATTAAAACGTTTGGTAGAACCTAATATCCCGGACGCTTAACAAAACAATACTTAACCGCAAAGGACGCAAAGTTATTCGCAAAGTGCGCAAAGGTTCATTGCCTGGTCTAATATTCTTTGCGTCCTTCGTGTAAAGTCTTTGCGTCCTTTGCGGTTAAATGATTTTTAAATAGCTTCACAAATGAAACACTGGTAAGATTGCGATTAATCATTAAAGAATACTTTCAAACTTAAAAGTAAAAAATATGGCACAAATAGATCCTCATATCAACTTCAATGGAAATGCAGAAGAAGCATTCACCTTTTACAAATCGGTATTTGGCGGCGAGTTCGCCAAGATCATGCGTTTCAAAGACCTGTCTGGCCCTGAATTCACGGTAGCAGAAAATGAAGCAAATAAAATCATGCACAGAAAACTAAAAAATAATTAATATGGCTGATAACACTGTAAACTTACATCGGGTTTTCGCGGCTCCTGTAGAAAAAGTATTTAAAGCGTTCGTAAATGCGGATGCAATGGCTTCCTGGTTGCCACCGTATGGCTTTGTTTGTAAAGTACATAGCCTTGATGCAAAAATTGGCGGGACTTACAAAATGACATTTACAAATTTTACCACTGGAATTGGTCATTCATTTGGTGGTGAATTTTTGGAAATACGCCCCAATGAACTGTTAAAATACACAGACCGGTTTGACGACCCTAATTTGTCCGGTCAGATGATCACGACCATTCAACTAAGACCAGTTTTATGCGGAACAGAACTTCTTGTCACACAAGATGGTATTCCTGAGGCAATTCCAACTGAAATGTGTTATTTGGGCTGGCAGGAATCTTTAGACAAATTAAAACGTTTGGTAGAACCTAATATCCCGGACGCTTAACAAAACAATGCTTAACCGCAAAGGAATAAAATATCAGTTCATTGCAACACCCTGGAGATATGAGGGTGCGAACGGATGGTATTTTGTTTCACTCCCGCCGGAATTATCACAAGAAATCAGAGAATTTCTGAAATCGGAAGAAGAGGGCTGGGGAAGGTTAAAAGCAACGGCAAACATCGGAAGCAGTGAATGGAAAACAGCGATATGGTTCGACACCAAATTGAAAACTTATTTGTTACCTTTAAAAGCTGAAATCAGAAAAAAGGAAAGTCTGACATCCGACCAGGAGGTTGAAGTCATTCTATGGATCTGAATTGGATGAAACTACCTCTGAATGCGGTTCGTTATGAACGATTATCAGGAACCCGCTTTGGGTGAAGGATTAAACCTGTATTTGTATTATGGAAACAGCATTAGAAAGTATTATAACTGGTTCATATAAAACAAGTATGATTTCTTATATGGCAGCCCATCCGGAAGAATTTAATGAATTATTGAAATTAGCAATTTCAGATAAACAACCATATTCCTGGAGAGCATCCTGGTTATTGTGGAGTTGTATTAAAGAGAATGACCAGCGGGTTCAAAGACACATAAAGGACATCATTGACTCCTTACCATCAAGAAATGACAGCCAGCAGCGGGAATTATTTCTAACCCTCCAAAAAATGGAACTTACTGAAAAATATGATGGGATTTTGTTTAATATTTGTGTGAGCGTATGGGAAAAGGTAAACAAAAAGCCCTCAGTTCGTATCAATGCGTTTAAGCTGATGGTTAAAATAGCGAAAAAATACCCTGAACTGAGCAATGAAATAAGCATTCTCACTCAAAATCAATATTTGAATTCACTTTCAGCAACAGCAAGGAAATCCATTTCAAAAATGGTTGAATATTTAGCCGAAGATGAGGCCGTTCTTACAAGTTATAGCCATTGATCAAACACTTCTGATAATGTTTTTAGTGATTGAGCTCAATTGTACCAGTAAATCCAGAGGAATTGCAAAAGCCTTAATGGACAGGGTGTTACAAGAAGTTATCTATTTCACCCTTTCAGGGTTCAACTGGCGCCGGCCCCGTCAACCATCCGGGAAATCACAATCTGCCGGGAACATCTCCGGAACAGAAATTGGATATGTTCATAGTTGTCTGGTACGAATATGCTTAATCAAAATGTTTTACATGAAATTTAGACTCTTGTTACTATTATTAATCGGTTTCTGTTTATCAGCATATGCTCAAACAGAAAATCCAAAATATGATAAGGTGCTTGCGGATTCATTGGGCGGCGATGATTATGGAATGAAATCTTATATTCTCGTAATGCTCAAAACCGGACCTAATAAAATCGAAGATAAAAAAGTGTTGGACAGCTTATTCCAGGGTCATATGGAAAATATCGGACGTTTGGTGGCCGACGGAAAGCTCATTGTTGCCGGACCATTGGGAAAGAATGAGAAAACCCCGACTTATTTGCCCAATCATGAGAAAATCGAAAAGAAAAAAATGTAATTAAATAATCAACAAACGACAAAATGCCATGAAAAAATTAACTGTACTCCTTGTTTTAGTATTGATTGGATTCGTTGGGTTTTCACAAAATGATTCTGATTCCATTGAGATCAGGCAACGACTCGGGAAAGTATACCTGCAACACGGGAAAACGTTGTCTGTATCGAAATTGCATTCGGTTTTATTAACGAATGAAGGAACAGCCGCAGAAGTGAAGAAAGCAAAGGCGAATATCGCCCCGATGTACCTGTTTTCAATTACCGGGGGGTTCATGATCGGCTGGGAACTGGGCACCGCCCTGGGTGGCGGCGACGTACAATGGTGGATAGCTGGCGCTGGGCTGGGACTTGCATTGTGTGCAATCCCTTTTCAGTCAGGGTATAATAAGCATATCCGGCAAGCGGTAACAATCTATAATTCAGACCTGGGTAAAATCGGAATAAAAAAGAAGGTCATGGAAATCGGCCTGTCAAAACACGGCATTGGTTTTGAAATCAGATTTTAACAACCAGGACACCGTTGACAGAGAGAACTGCGATCAGCTTGCAACGACGATCAGCAGTGAACTCCACGGTGCATAAAACAACACCTGGCATAAACAAAAAACGCGATCTCCATGAAAAGGAAAATAAGAAAAGTAACCGGAATTGGCCCGCTCCCCTGCGTGCCGAAAGGTTTGACCCGCTCCGCAATAACAGAATGATTGAATGGAAAAGACTGAAGATTTGATCGGTAGAAAGGTTTTTGAAACACCTTTCGTTGATACACACGAACATTTGATCGACGAGTCTGAACGACTGGCCTCTACAAACCCGATAATTCCCTGTGATGACTGGGCCTTATTGCTTAATCATTATTTTAGTTTTGACCTGATTTCGGCCGGAATGTCAAATGAACAAGCGGACAGCTTGTTTTCAAAAGAGGTCAATCCAATGGATAAATGGGGAATTCTGAAAGAATTCTGGCCCTGTTTAAAAAACACAGCCTCCGGAATCGTATTTCGAAACACAATTAAAATCCTTTATGGTATCAACGAGCTTTCGGAATATAAAATTACTGAACTGCAAGACTGCTACGAACAAACAAGAAAAGAAGGATTTTATCATCATATCATCCGGAACCTGGCCAATATCAAGCATTGCCATGTACACTCCCCGGTAACGGCATGCAAAAAAAGCGAGTCTCCCGACCTGCTGCTTCAGGATATCGCTTTAAACGGACTGATCCAGGCAACTGTAAAACCCTATTCTGTGCCCGAAAACGTTAAGATTACCTCCTTGTCAGATTGGCACCTGCTAATTGACTGGTGGTTTTCAGAATATCATCAATTGGCAACGGGTGTGAAAATCGGGAACGCCTATTTCAGAAGGCTTGATTTTGAGAGGACCGATTCCGGGGAAGTTGAAGAGGTGTTCATCCGGAAATTAAAAGTGCAAACAATCACCCCGGGGGAAGAAAAAAGACTCCAGGACCATTTGTTCTGGTATTGTGTTGATAAAGCAACGGAATACGGATTGCCTGTAAAATTGCATACAGGTCAGT
>CAZKCK010000338.1:0-3934 GCA_964550695.1 uncultured Bacteroidales bacterium
GAAATAGATAAAATGCTGGATGAATACGATATGGTGATTGGCGAACGTACCGCCGACTCATTTCAGGTTGGCAACCGCAAAGCCGGCAAAAAACTCATCCGTTGGGTAGGGGAGTACCTGGTTGAACAAAAACTCCCTGATTTTAATTCCGGTTTCCGTGGTTTTAACCGTGACCTTATCAAAAGCATGCTTCACCTCATGCCCAATGGCTTCTCATTTTCAACAACTTCAACGGTGGCTTACCTCAAGGAAGGCTATTCCATCGGTACATTTCCGATAAAAGTTGAAGAACGCGTAGGGCGCAAGAGCAGCGTTAAGTTCTTTAAAGATGGTTCCAAAACCTTCTTGCTGTTGTTCAGGCTAACCATGTTGTTCAATCCCTTAAAAATGTTTTTCCCTGTGAGTGTATTCCTGTTTCTGGCCGGAATAGCCTGGGGTATTTATGGTTATGTGGCTGTTTCACGCTTTCCCAACAGTGCCACACTGCTTGCGATTGCCGGTATGTTTTTGTTTTTTATCGGGTTGCTGGCCGATCAGATATCCGTCATGAACCGGAGAAAATTCTGATGTGGATGATAACACATAATTTTAAGTGCTATCAGGTTGCCACCAACACTCCAAAGCACCAAATTTCACCAATAGCTGAAGTGCAAAATTCAATGTTTGGAGGAATTTGGCGTTTTTGTGCTTTGGTGGCAGAAAAGCTATTTCCGGTTTGGGTTCATAAAATGAATGACATTTAAACATGAAGAATAAATCAGATTCTGATCATAAAAATACCTGGAAAGATGCCGATGTGGAAGCACACTGGGATGCCGTGGCGTCAAAGTATGTGGCCGAGAATAATAAAGTGAAGGATGCACACGATCAGCGTTTCCGTTTTGCGGTTGAGCACCTTGAACTCCGGCCACGCATGCAGGTGCTGAATATTTCGTCGCGCGATGCAGAAGCTGCAGAATACATACGCTCAACTGACCCGGGCATTTTTACGGCCAATGCCGAAATATCAAAAGGTTTGATGAAGGTGGCTGCCAAAATACGGCCCTGGATTAATCAGGTTAAAATTGCAACCTACAGCGATCTGCCTTTCATGAGTGGCATTTATGATCGTATCCTCACGCTCGAAACCCTTGAACACGTTGAAGATCCAATCGCCTTTTTAAACGAACTGCACCGCGTGGCCAAACCGGGTGCCATTATGGTGCTGAGTTGTCCGCCTCTCACAAGCGAAATTCCTTACCGCATTTTTACGTCCCTGTTTGGTGGCCATGGCGAAGGTCCGCACAGGTTCCTGCGCTCATCCGAAGTAAAAGTGATGCTCTCCAAAACAGGCTGGCAACTGCTGCTTCACCGAGGAACCCTGCTCATGCCTGTGGGGCCCGCCTTTATTAAAAACGCCGGCGAATGGTTTATCCGTACATTCCAGCGTACTTTTGTTGCCGAATTAGGAATCCGTCAGTTCTATGTCTGTAAAAAAATCTGAGCATTTTAAGCGCGTTTCGGGTTCAGAACTCTGCAACCGCTGCGGAACCTGCGTGGCTTTAAGCCATGGCAAAATCAGGTTTTCTGATAAAACAGGATTATACCTTCCTGAGATTATCACGCCCATTACCGAAGAGGAAGCTGGATTGTTTCTTGACGCCTGCGCCGGCTGGCAATTCAATTTCCCTGAATATCAATCGCTTTTTTATAAGACTAGCGAACATTTCAATCAGTTTACCGGACCGTATCAGTCAATCCATATCGGGCATTGTACTGATCAGGAGATCAGGCAGAAAGCCGCCAGCGGTGGAATCATTACCGCAGTATTGGTGTACCTGCTCCAGAAAAAACTGATTGATGGCGCTGTGGTCCTGAAAATGTCAGAAACTGAGCCCTGGCTCACCCGGCCTTTTATTGCCACCACCCGTGAGCAGATGCTGGAGGCTGCACAAAGCAAATACATTCTTTCATCGGTGAATGAGATACTGCCTGAAATAGAAGCTTTCAAAGGCAACCTGGCTTATGTGGGCCTGCCCGGTCAGGTGCAGTCAATCAGGAAGCTGCAGAAAATGAACCACCCCTCGGTCAGGAATATCAAATACATCTTTGGTCCGTTTTACGGCAATACACTTCATTTTTCATCCATTAAAAGTTTTCTGAGGTCGTACGGCGAGAAAGACTACCGCAACATTACGCGTTTGTATTTCAGGTATGGCGAATGGCCCGGCAAAATGCGCATCGAACTGAAGTCGGGCAGAGTAATTGAGTTGCCAAAGTTTCACGCCAACTACCTGATTCCTTTCCATATTGTAAAAAACAGCCTGCTTTGCACCGATCTTACCAATGAGTTTACCGATATTTCGGGTGGCGATGCCTGGGCGCCGGTGTATGAAGAACGCGGCAAAGGCTTTTCGATGATCATTTCACGTACAGCAACCGGTCAGCAAATCATCAATGACATGGTAAATGAGGGCTGGCTCTCGGTGTGGGACGTTTCTGAAGACGAGGCCATCAGGATGCACTCACATGGCTACGACCTGAAAAAGCGTGGAACATTCATCCGGATGAAGTTCCGCAAACTCACCTTCAGGGCCAATCCCGATTATGGGTATGAGCTGAAAGGCTTTAAGCTGAGCCGGTACCTGATGGAGATCATCATAGCTGGTATGTTCCGGCTGCTGAGGCAACCCGTTTCACGGTGGCTGGTTGAACAACTGCCGCCTGCCTTTATCGGAAGCGTTTTTGAGAAAGCCCGTACCAACTGGAAAAATTTAACGCACAACATCAAACGTGAGAATCTTACAAATTAAGCATTCATGAAGAAATTCCCCGTAAACAGTGTGATCAAAATCCTGCTGGCCATCGTGCTGATGGTTTTGCTGTTCAGCAGCCTGAAGGTTGATTATAAACAGATTTTACGTGTTTTGTATGAGGCTGATCCGCTGTATTTAGTGTTATCGTTACCCGGGGTAATTGTGGTTTTGCTGGTAAAGAGTTTCCGCTGGAACCGGTTGTTGAAGATCACCGGAATCAGTTTCTCATATGTTAAGTCGTTTTCAGCTTATATGTCAGGGTATGCCATCGGAATTTTAACACCCGGCAGGATAGGGGAGTTTGTAAAAGTTTACTTTGTGCGTCAGGAGAAGAATACCGGATTTCTGGAAGCCTTTGAGAGTGTGCTCGCCGACAGGCTTTTCGATTTTGTGTGCCTGATCATGCTTGGTATGGCGGCCTTTGTATCCCTGAAGTTTTCGCTGGGTATGGCTACGGGTATTTTGGTATATATTGGCTTTCAGTTGGTAGCTATCGCCGGGCTGTTTGTTGTTTATAAACTGTCAGATGGCATCATCAGGCGTTTTGCATTTTTGCAGAAGCCGCTTGTTTATATGCTGAAGAACTGTCTGGTGCATCTTACGTCTCTGAAATCAATCCCTTTATGGATCTCAACCTGGATTTCGTACCTTATGTATTTCGTGTTTTTACGATTCCTGCTCATGGCCTTCGGCATCGAAATCAGTTTTATCGGCATCATGAACTCCATGAGCCTGCTGAGTCTGGTGCTGTTGGTACCCTTAACGCTGGCAGGATTTGGTCAGCGCGAGGTTTCGCTGGTATATCTGCTGGGTTTGTATGGTGTTCAGGCCGAGATTGCTGTGGCTTTTTCGCTCATGCAGTTCACCATGTTTTTTTTATGGGGAGGCCTTGCCGGACTTGTGTTTTTATTATTGAATCCCATGCCTGTAAGTGTGATCAGGGAAGATGCCCGGAGCATCAAAAATTTCTTTAAAAAGTCAACAAAAGATAGCTCCGGAACACCCGGCTCCACAGGAAATTGAATTCTGGTTTATCCGGGGTGTATAAAATTTTAGGATTTCTTTACAAATTTGACTGACTTTCTTTAACCTGATTAATTGATAAAATTGTTTTGTAAAGGAAGAAAGGGATTCCTCCC
>CAZKCK010000339.1:0-3931 GCA_964550695.1 uncultured Bacteroidales bacterium
ACCATCCCCATCACAGCCGGCAACACAAACCATGCAAATAAAGTAATAACGATAATGCTGATGATATTCATTACGAAACCTGCTTTGAGCATATCTTTCATCTTTACGTGTCCGCTGCTGAATACGATGGCATTGGGCGGTGTTCCCATCGGAAGCATCGAGGCTGCACTTGCAGCCAGCGTCATAGGAATTCCCAAGAGCAGGGGATCAAGATGCAGGGCATCGGCCAGGGCAGCCAGCACAGGGGCCAGCACGATAACCTGGGCCACATTGCTCATAAGTTCGCTCAGGAATATTGAAACCACCACTACCACCAGCACCAGGGCAAAGCCTCCCGTTTGACTGAACCCGGCCAGCCAGTTTCCTATCTGTGCCATCACACCTGCTTTTTCAAGCGAATTGGCCAACGCAATTCCACCACCAAACAGCAACAGAATTCCCCAGGCCATTTTTGAAGTATCTTTCCATTCAAGCAACATCTTCACCTTCTCACCCTCCTTACCGGCTGCCGGTATCGCAAACAGTGAGAGTGCACCCATGACGGCTATCATATTGTCATCCAGTCTGAACCACCCTAACTGGTTGATCAGGTCTTTTGTAATCCATAATGAAGCTGTGGCCAGAAAAACACCAAGTACCCTTGTTTCGGAACCCGTAAGTTTTCCAAGCGATTTGATTTCACTCCGGATAAAGTCGTCGGCGTGGTTGCTGTTGCGTATATTATTGGGGAATAACCATTTGGTAAGAACAACATACAAAGCTGCCAGCAAAATGATCACCAAAGGCGTACACACCAGCATCCAGTCGAGGAACTGAACCGTGTAGTTGTATTTTTTTTCGATAAACCCCACAAATGCAACATTTGGCGGTGTGCCAATGATGGTTCCCATTCCGCCGATATTGCTCGCATATGCAATGACCAGCATTAAAACCAATGAAAAATTGGCCATATTTGCCCCCTGATGTTCATGATTTTTCATTACAGCAATGACGCTGAGCGCTATCGGGAGCATCATCATGGTGGTGGCAGTGTTGCTCAGCCACATACTGATGAATCCTGTGGCGATGATAAATCCCAGAATAATTCTGTTTCCGCTTGTTCCGGTACGTTTTACAATATGCAGTGCAATTCGTTTGTGCAGGTTCCATTTTTCGATGGCAAGTCCGATCATGAAACCACCCATAAATAAAAAAACGACCGGGTTGCTGTAGGATTTTGAAGTTTCCTCTATGGTAGAAACCTGCAACAAGGGGAATAATACCAGAGGCACCAGTGCCACGGCAGGCATGGGCAGGGCTTCGGTAACCCACCAGAAGACCATCAGGGCAGCAACTGCAACTGCCTTGCAGGCCAGCGTATCAAGGGCAAACGGATTAAAAGAATAAAAGACCAGTGAAAGTACAATGCCAAAAAAGAACCAAAGTACCTGAAGATTTTTTTTGATTATTTCCATTACTTCGATGTTAAAATTCAGAATGCAAACCACTTATTGGTTAATGGCCGGAAAATTGGGGGGCCGCCACCCGAACAACTGCTAAATTATAACAATCCTTGCAAATTCCAATAAATCAAAAACAAATAGCCGGTAAGCAGAGAATAAAAATCAATAACCAGTTAAACAAGTGTAGTATTCAGTGATTCTGACCCGATTCAAAATGCTTTTCAATACGGCGGTCAGGGATGAGCCACATTAGGGCCACTATCACATAAAATGCCTGCGACAACCAATGAAAAACAAATGAAACCGCAATTGCTGAGATGTAGAGCGCAAGTGACATTTTTCCTTTTAAATCGTTTCCAATGGCTTTGGCAAGTAGCGAATCATTCCCATGCTTTCTGAGAATCTGCCCCTGAAGGATAAAATAAGCCAGAGCGGCCATCAGTAAAACCAATCCGTAAAGACCGACAGGAATTGAAGCATGCCCGTTTTTACCCATCCACCCGGTCACAAAAGGAATGAGCGAAAGCCAGAACATCAGATGCAAATTGGCCCATAAAATACCTGCACTAACATGTTTAGCAGTATGCAGTAAGTGATGATGATTGTTCCAGTAAATGCCAAGATACAGAAAACTAAGAACATAACTCAGGAACACAGGAATAAGCGGTTGTAGTGAAGCAATATCAGCTCCTTCGGGTACCTTTAGTTCAAGTACCATAATGGTGATAAGGATGGCGAATACACCATCGCTGAAAGCTTCGAGTCTGGTTTTATTCATACGATTCAGGATGTATTTCTATTAACCTGATAACACGGCTTTTGTTTATTACTTTTGCAAAATTGAATGAACAGGTCGCACATCAATACGTATATATGCTGTTTGAATCGGGTCAAAATCGTATCTTTGCAATCAGCTATGCACCGCAAATCTGACGTAAATATAAAAAACCGTAAAGCAGGTTATGAGTATTTCCTCATCGAGACCTTTACAGCAGGCCTTCAGTTACAGGGTACTGAGATAAAATCCGTACGTACAGGAAAAGCCAATCTCACCGATTCGTATTGCAGCTTTTTAGGCACTGAATTGTTTGTGATGAATATGCATATTGCTGAATATGAGTTTGGCACCATTTATAACCATGAACCCAAACGGCAGCGTAAACTGCTGATGAAAAAGCGTGAACTGAATAAATTGCAGACCAAGACCAAGGAAAAAGGGCTCACGATTATTCCTACCTTATTGTTTATCAATGAAAAAGGTTTTGCAAAACTCGATATTGCACTGGCCAAAGGAAAACACAGCTATGATAAGCGCGAAACCATCAAAAAGAAAGACCAGAAGCGCGAAATGGACAGGCACGAGGATTAAGGGTGAACAGGCAAGAGGCATTAGGCATTAGGCATTAGGCATTAGGCAATAGGCAACAGGCAATAGGCAAGAGTGGAAAAGGGTTAAAGGTGAAAGGTACAGGGTGATTGGTGAAAGGTAAAAGGCACATTATCTCATGAGCTAATGTGAAAATGTGCTAATTGAAGAATTTCGCAATGCAAATCTCAAATCCTGATTGCCAGGTTCTTTAATTCAAAATTTAAAATTACTAATTCAAAATTCCAATATTATTGGTTCCCACATGAGCACATGAGCACATTAACTCATTATCCCATTAACTCATTAATTTTTCCTTCTTCAAAATGTTATTGAAACGTGTGGTTGAGATATAATGGGCTGAGAGCAATTTGCCATTGTTAATGAGGCTGAAGACAGAATAAAATGAGGGTGCCTGCTGGGCTTCAGCCGGTGTCCGCAGTTCAGTATACTGAATATTCAGATGTTGATATACATTGGATTTCCTTACTTCATCCACAAAACGCGCTACCCATGGGCACTGTGCCGAATAAACAATATGTAGCCCCTGATAATTGCTGAGTTTTTCCTCCCAGTTGTTCATCGATGGAAGCTTACCGGCTTTGAGGGTTTTTACAACCAGATCATAATTCTTTCCGGATTCAGTAATCTTAAATCCATTCCTGATAAACAGTTGTTTGTCGGCCATAAATGAATCGCTGCTGGTAACTGCTGCCACACCATTAAAGCCGTTTACATGTGCATAGGCTACACAATCATCCAGTAAAGCTGATGCATAACCCTGATTTTTATTCTTATCAGGGCTTACCCATATGCAATGAATAAAAATATAACCAGCCGCCGATACTGACCTCCAGGCATGTTCGCCAGGTACAAATTCAATAAATGCGGCTGCTTTTGATTCACCATCAGGATACAGCAGTTTGATTTTCAATCCTTCACTAAACCGCTGTTTCATCCATTTAATTTTTAAAGGGTATGACTCATGTTTAGGATTGATAAAACATATTGCCTGAGGGTGACTGCTCAGATTGCTTTCGTTAACTTCTTTAATCTGAAAACCTGTATGCATAAGGGAGGGGGAAAGATAAAAGTCAAAAGATAAAAGTCAAAAGATAAAAGT
>CAZKCK010000340.1:0-3906 GCA_964550695.1 uncultured Bacteroidales bacterium
TAGGCTTCACAGATGAGCTGCATATCGCCATATTCAATACCGTTGTGAACCATTTTCACAAAATGTCCGGCGCCGTTTTCGCCAACCCATTCGCAACAGGGTGTACCATCGTCAACTTTGGCTGCAATGGCCTGAAATATGGGTTTTACGTGCGGCCATGCAGCTTTTGATCCTCCGGGCATGATTGAAGGCCCGAGAAGGGCACCTTCCTCACCGCCTGAAACTCCGGTACCGATGTACAGTAATCCCTTGCTTTCAATATAGCTGGTTCTGCGGTTGGTATCCGTAAAGAGGGTATTTCCGCCATCAATGATAATATCACCGGGGCTGAGGTGGGGAATAATTAAATCAATAAACTCATCAACGGCCTTACCTGCCTTTACCATGAGCATGACTTTGCGCGGGCATTTCAGATTTTTAATAAGTTCTTCGATGGTATGTGTTCCGATGATGTTTTTCGTTTTTCCCCTGCCGTTCACAAAATCATCAACCCTGCTGGTTGTACGGTTATAAACGGCAACTGTAAATCCTTTACTTTCGATGTTCAGGACCAGGTTTTCGCCCATAACGGCCAGGCCAACAAGTCCTATATCTGCTTTTGGTTCCATTTTTTAAATTTTTAAAGATTAGGTGTACTATTTTCCGGGAAGAACCTGTCCTTCAATGCCCACAGGCCCAGCGCCGGATTTGAGATAAAAAAGATTTCTTCGCCATCAATTCTATTCATTCCTTCCTGAAGTTTTTCAGGATTGTATTTTTTAAACATTTCTTCGGGATCGCCATACCTGAAGTTCACGCTTTCGATTTCCTGACGGGTAAGTTTTCCCGGACAATATGTTACCGTGAACCTGTTTTCGTGTGATCCATGAATGAGGTGAGCAGCCGCGCTCAGATTTTCGCGGAGTTCGGCATTTTTCTTTACCAATTCAAGAATTTCCGGTGATGTAAGATATCCGTATTTCCGGATCAGACGGTCAATTTCCCTGTCTTCACCAAACTCTTTCAAGCCAGGGGCAAGCACAATCAGTTCACCATCATTGGCTATGGCCATACGTGTACGGTAAATGCTTTTGTTTCCGAGCCAGGTGCTTTTAAATTCAGCCGGGTCAAGATATACCACAACTTTTTTCAGCGGCTTACTGAGTAATTCAAAGTTGACTTTTAGCGACAATTCAGCGGCTTTATCAAAGCATTCTGTATCGTTGCCGATAAAAAGACCCTTAACATTCAGGGTGCCTGCATCTGAGCGTGCGACAACAGTATGGATATAAACGATTGGCAAATGAGAGGTAAAATTACGGGAAGCATAATTCAGAACCTGCCGAACCGGATTATCCGCCCGGCCCATGATCCTTTCCATTCCATAGGCTGCCCCAAGAAAGTGGCTTTTATTGATACCCTCTTTTCCGCCTGTACCAACAAAAATATTTTTGTTGTAATTGGCCATCCCGATGACCTCATGCGGTACCACCTGCCCGATTGAAAGAATTAAATCGTAATTTCCCTCGATTAAAAGTTTGTTGACCTGTGCCGGCCAAGAAAAGTCAACCTGATTTTCAGATACTTTCTGAACAAACGATGCCGGCACCTCACCCAGTGTGACCACATCTTGCCGCCAGTTATGCACTCTGAAAAGAGTATGAGGAACTTTACCAAACATAGTTCTTATTTCATCGTCTGACATGGCAACATGGGTGCCCAAAGCCGGAAGAATATCAGTCACAGCGTCGCCGTAATATTCCCACACCATTTCAGCAAGAATGCCTGCTTTTGAGTGATAACGGGTGAAGTCAGGAGGAATAATCAGTACTTTCTGACGTGGACCCAGTTTGCCAAGTGCTTCATAGAGCCCTTGTCTGAGCTCGTCAACACTGAATTCCTTGCTTTCTGAACCACAATCAAAGTAAATCATAATTTGTAATTAGTTGACAGCGAACGATTAATTATTGACGATAACAGGAAAATGGTGTTTTTTACTGATTTTTTAGGTTTATCGTTTTACACGGGCATTTCCTTCCCAGATACTCCATACCATTTCTTCATCGGCAGGTTGGGCATAGTCGGTTATAAAGGTAGTGGCCAACGCTCCGCTGGCCCAGCCAAACTGCAGGCATTTGCCGGGTTCCCATGTTTTCATAAACCCATACAGCAGTCCGCCAACAAAGCCATCTCCGCCGCCAATACGATCAAGCACATGAATTTCACGGGGTTCGATTATATGCCAGTTGCTGCCTTCGAGCATAATGGCGCCCCAAAGGTGCTGACCGGCATTCAGAACCTGGCGCAGGGTGGTTGCAAATACCGAGGCTTGCGGGAATGCCGTCTTTACACGGCCAATCATTTCTTTGAAACTTTCAATCTTTGAATCAATGTTCTTTCCTCCGGCATCAGGTCCCTCAATGCCAAGGCATAGCTGAAAATCTTCTTCATTTCCAACGAGAATATCAGACAATGAGGCTATTTCTGTAAAAATTGACCGTAACTCCGGTTCACGATTTTTCCAGAATGAGGCGCGGTAATTCAGGTCGAATGAGATGGTGGTTCCATTTTTTTTTGCATTCCGCGCCAGCTCCAGACAAAATATTCCTGTTTCTGATGATAAAGCTGCAATTAAACCCGAGAGGTGCAAAATCTGAACACCTTCTTTGATAAAAATGCGGTCAAGATCAAAGTCCTTTACATTCAGTGTTCTGCCCACTTCTCCGGCACGGTCGTTGTGAACCCGCGGACCACGTGAGCCAAAGCCACTGTCGGCAATATTAAACTGATGACGGTATCCCCATGGACCGCCCTGTTCTACTTCTTTTCCCTCAAAGGCAAGATGGCGGCCGGCCAGATTATTCTTGATGAACTATGCCACCGGACTTCCCTTCACAAATGTGGTAAGTACTTTTACCTGAAGTCCGAGGCATGCCGGAATGCTTGCCACATTGGTCTCAGCACTTGTAGCCTGCATATAAAAAGTATCACTGCTGTGAACAGGTTGCCCGTTAAAGGGTGTGATCCGCACACCTATACTTGTGGGTACCACAAGATTATATGCAAAGTCTTTTTTCAACTGTATTTTCATTATGCGTTGAATACTATTGATTTAGATTGAATAATGAATATTTAAAACAAAATTATACACCGCTGTATGCATTGAATCCGCCATCAACCACCAGCACAGTACCTGTAACAAAGCGTGAAGTATCTGATAACAGATACGCAACAGCTCCAATTAATTCTTCTGCTTCACCAAAGCGGCCCATGGGTGTGCCTGCAATGATTTTTTCACCCCTGGGTTTGAGTTTTCCGGTTTCTTCGTCAATTAACAGGAATTTGTTTTGATTGGTCAGGATAAAACCGGGAGAGATGGCATTCACGCGTATGCCGGTTTTTGCCAGATGGACTGCCAGCCACTCGGTAAAATTATTGATGGCTGCTTTGGCTGCTGAATAAGCAGGAATTTTGGTGAGGGGGCGGAATGAGTTTAATGAAGAAATATTGAGCACTGCTCCCTTTCCGCTATTGAGCATATCAGTGGTTAATACAATTGATGGTAGGAGGGTTCCCAGAAAATTCAGATCAAAAACCCGCTGAAAACCTTCCATTTCAAGTCCATAAAAACTTGCCTCCAGCCTGTCGATGTTTTCGGTATTTAGTTCTTCAACCTGAGTGGTGGCTTTGGGTGAATTGCCTCCGGCTCCGTTTATGAGAAAATCAATTTTTCCAACCTCTTTGTTAATTAATTCTTTGGCTGACAGCAATGATTGTTTATCAAGTACATTGGCCACTATTCCAATTGAAAAGCTACCGGTTTTTTCGGCAACTTCCGATGCGGTTTTTTGAGCAGCTTCCGGATTTATATCCTTCCGACGCCAGCCCTAATGACTGAGCCGGCTGCGATAGCGGGCGCTGACCCGT